>CAYFJL010000189.1:0-6193 GCA_964343335.1 uncultured Polaribacter sp.
TAAATTTTTCGTTCCTCAAAATTCACTCGAACTGACATAACTATCCGATTTGATTTATAAATTCTTGACAAGCTTCACCCGGGTTTTCCGCCTTCATGAAGTTCTCGCCAATTAAAAATCCTTGGAAACCATATTCCTTCAATCCAGTGATGATTCGTGGATCTGAAATTCCGCTTTCGGAAACCTTAATACTCGTATCTGGAATTTGATTGGCCAATTTGATGGAATGTTCTAAATCGACCTCAAAGGTCTTTAAATTTCGATTGTTAATTCCGATGATCTTATTGTCTAAGTCCGATATTTTATCCAAATCCTCCTGGGAGTGCACCTCATATAAGACATCCATTCCTAAATCATTAGCCAAGTTGCCATAATTTTTGAGTTCCTGCGGAGTCAAACAGGTTGCAATTAGCAAAATCACATCAGCTCCAATGGCTTTAGCCTCTACAATTTGAAAACCGTCAACCACGAAGTCTTTTCGCAAAATGGGCTTGTATTGATTGATGGTTTTGGCTTCCAACAAATCGGCAATGCTTCCTCCAAAAAAGGACGTATCGGTAAGAATACTCTGGGCCGCAACATTGGCGTCTAAATATCCTTGCGTCACCTCGGTTACGGAAACCTTATCATTGATGATTCCTTTTGACGGGGACTGCCTTTTGAACTCGGCAATAATTCCTGTTGATCCAACTTCTAAAAGTGATTTTTTCAAAGAAATTGGAGTCCGTTTAAACTTGGGGCTTTCCACCAATTTTTGCAAAGAAACCTCCTTTTTAATCTTGGCAACTTCTTTCTTTTTAAATGCTATGATTTTGTCTAGTATCGTCATTTCTAAAACTTCTGTCTCTTCGAGTGATTTTCGATATTCTTGAGAAAATTGTATCGAGAAGTTGATTTGTTCTCGATACGAATTTGTTCATCCCTCGTTTGCTTCGCAAGATACCTTCTCTTAAAAGAACTTTTTAAGATCGGTAATACTCGAACTGACACATTCTATATCGTTATTAATTTTTGTAAACACTGTTTTGCTTTTCCATCCATCAGCGATTTTTCAGCCTCTTCAAAAGCAGCTCCAAATTCTTTCTTTTCATCAAGAATGGTCAAAGCATAAGCTGCGTTGGTTAACACCACATTGTTCTGTGCTTCTGTCCCATCACCATTCAATATGGTTTCAAAAATGGCGGCAGCATCCTGAACATTCTTTCCGCCTAAAATGTCTTTTCCCTGCACTCGATTCAAGCCTAAATCAGATGGATTGATCAACAACTCTCCTCCTCGCGTATACATTTTAAAAGGACCGGTCAAAGATATCTCATCATATCCATCTAGCGCATGAATAATGGCATAATTATCTCCCTCTTCCTGAAGGATGTAATTGTACAAACGTGCCACCTCTAAGTTGAAGGTTCCCAACATGTGATTCTTAGGCGAACTCGGATTCACCAAAGGACCCAACATATTAAAAAAGGTTTTTAATGCCAATGCTCTACGGGTAGGTCCAACTGCTTTCATCGCCGGATGAAATTTTGGCGCATGCAGAAAACAAATATTGGCCTGATCTACTTGTCTTTTCAATCGATCGGAATCATTGGTAAACTCATACCCAAAACTTTCTAACATATCTGAAGAACCCGATTGTGAAGACACGGAATAATTACCGTGTTTGGTAACCTTATTTCCTGTTCCAGCTACAATAAACGAGGTGAGGGTAGAAATATTAAACGTGTCTTTTCCGTCACCACCAGTACCTACAATATCAATAGCATTAAATTCTGATAAATCAATTTTAATGGCCAATTCCTTGAGCGCTTCTCTAAATCCGCCTAACTCATCCACAGTAATAGGACGCATCATAAATACTGTCATAAAGGAAGCCAAATGAGCATCATTGTATTTTTCGGCCGCAATATCAATAAGAATTTGCTTTGCCTCGGCCTTAGTGAGCCGTTTCTGTTGGTATAATTCGTTTAGTATCCCTTTCATTTTTTATGCGTTTCAATAAAATTGATTAGGATTTGCTCGCCAACATCTGTGAGTATTGATTCCGGATGAAATTGCACTCCATAAATTGGGAAGCTTGTATGCTCTAAGGCCTGAATCTTATTCTCTTCATCGATGGCTGTTATCTTCAATTCATTCGGAAAGTTTTCCCTTGAAGCAATCCAAGAATGATAACGGGCCGCTTGAAATTTCTCAGGAATGTTTTGAAAAATCACTGACGATTCGGTCACGGTCATCTCGGTAGCTACCCCATGATACACATCATTGAGGTTGATGATTTTGCCACCAAAAACCTCGGTAATCGCCTGCAATCCCAAGCAAACTCCAAAAATGGGCTTTTTACCAGCATATGCTCGAATGGTTTCTTTTAAGATGCCTGCTTCATCTGGAATTCCAGGACCCGGTGATAGCACAATCATGTCGTAGGCATCAATATCTTCTACCTCAATCTCATCGTTTCGAAAAACAGTTGGAAATTTTCCGGTGATTTTTTCAATCATGTGCACCAAATTGTAGGTGAACGAATCGTAATTATCTAATACTAAAATCTCCATATTAAATATTTTCTGCTAGAATGAGTGCTTTCTTCAAAGCCGCTAATTTATTATTTACCTCCTGTAATTCTTTTTCTTCCTCAGAATGAATTACAATTCCCGCTCCGGCTTGTGAATACAAGACATTGTTTTTACTTACAAAAGATCGTATGGCAATGGCCAGATTCACGTCGCCAAACAAACCGATGATACCCACGGCACCGCCGTAAAAACCTCGCGTCTGATTTTCATATTGATCGATCAACTGCATAGCTTTGTATTTTGGAGCACCGCTCAAAGTACCGGCTGGAAAAGTATCACTCACAATCTCGACTGGATTTCCTTTCAATTCTCCTGAAACCGTCGATACCAAATGAATCACATGACTAAAATATTGTACTTCTTTAAAGACATCTACATTCACATTGCTCGAATGCTTGCTCAAGTCGTTTCTTGCCAAATCTACTAACATTACGTGCTCAGCAGTTTCTTTTCGGTCTTCCGACAATTTCTTACCCAACTGAATGTCTTGCGCCATATCTCCAGTTCTTCGGAAGGTTCCTGCAATCGGATTGATAATGGCTTTCTTATTATGAATCTTGATTTGTGCTTCCGGTGAAGAGCCCATTAATTTAAAGGATCCATAGTCAAAGTAAAACAGATAAGGAGACGGATTGATGGAACGCAAAGCGCGATACACATTAAATTCATCACCCTTATACTTTTGCTGAAATTGACGCGATAATACCAATTGAAAAACATCTCCTCTCTTACAGTGTGCCTTTGCCCTGGTAACATTATCTTTAAAATACTGATCGGTAATGTTCGAAGTTTCAGCTCCAATCAATTCGAAATCTTGTGTATTGAAAACTTGTGCGTCTATGATGTTTTCAATTTCATCAATTCTTGACGTTTCGCCTTCACGTAAATTTTCCAAGATGGTTAATTCATCATTAAAGTGATTGATGGCTATGATGAATCGGTAAAAACTGTAATGCATCAATGGAATGGCCGATGGAGCATCGGTATTATTCAATTCGATATTTTCAAAATACTGAACCGAATCATAGGTCGTATACCCATACAATCCGTTAAAGGACTTGAATTCGTCTTCACAATCTACCTCAATAAGCTTGCTGTAGGACTCAAAAAGTGAATTAAAATTTCTTCCAATTGGCTCGTCTTTTTGAACAACTTGATTCGATTCAAGAATCAATCGATGCTCCTTTGTATAAATTGATACCAAAGGGTCAAAAGCAATAAAAGAGAAACTCTCTTCCTTGGAATGGTAATCCGAACTTTCCAAAAGCAACGGATTCGGATATCGATCACGCAATCTCAGGTAAAGACCCACGGGAGTTATGGTGTCCGAAAGACGATTTTTGAATACTGTTTTAAATTTATTCATCATAAATAAGTACATAAAAAAAGGCTTATCGTGAGATAAGCCCTATATTTTTTCGCAATGGTATCCTCACTCAACGTTAGTTAAGAAAAGTCCACCACCAAGAATTATTTCTACTTTTCATTTGACAACAAAGTTAGAAAGGGAATTTAATTTTCACAAACTTCAGATACAGTTTTTTCAAGAGAAAATTAACTCTTCTAACAAATTCATCAAAAAAGGACTAATTAATTTAATTATTTTATTAAAAATAAGATACAAAGTTATTTTTTGTAACTATTTATTCATTTTACATTTTTATTTATAACAATACTTCTGTTTTTTGAACCAGAAATTAAAAATAAAATTATGTGCGGAATCGTATGTGCTTTTGATGTGAAGCAAAAAACAGAAGACTTAAGGCCTCAAATCTTAGAAATGTCAAAGAAAGTTCGTCATAGAGGTCCAGATTGGAGCGGAATTTATAGTGATGATAAAGCCATTTTAGCTCACGAGCGTTTGGCAATAGTAGATCCAGCTTCTGGGAAACAACCCTTATTTAGTGAAGATAAAAGATTTGTATTGGCTGCCAATGGCGAAATTTACAACCACAAAGATATTCGTAGTCGATTTGATGAGCAATATAGCTTTCAAACTCAATCTGACTGCGAGGTAATCATTGCCTTATATGAAGAAAAAGGAGATGCCTTTTTAGATGACTTGAACGGAATCTTCGGATTTGCGGTTTACGATACTCAAAAAGATGAATACCTAGTAGCTAGAGATCATATGGGAATTGTTCCCTTATATATGGGTTGGGATAAGCAAGGCACTTTTTATGTTGCCTCTGAATTGAAAGCTTTGGAAGGTTATTGCAACAAAATTGAAGTTTTTCCTCCTGGACATTTTTACACCAGAGAAAAAGGATTGCAAAAATGGTATTCACGAGATTGGATGGAATACGAGGCCGTTAAAGAAAACGAAACCTCTATTAAAGAACTACAAATTGCCTTAGAGGATGCCGTGCATAGACAATTAATGTCCGACGTTCCTTATGGGGTATTGCTTTCAGGCGGACTCGATAGTTCAATTACCTCAGCAATCGCGAAAAAATACGCAGCAAAACGAATTGAAAGTGGTGATCGTGAGGATGCTTGGTATCCACAGCTCCACTCCTTCTCTATTGGACTGGAAGGTTCACCAGATTTGGCGGCTGCGAAAAAGGTATCCGATCATATCGGAACCATTCATCATGAAATTACATTTACCATTCAAGAAGGTTTAGATGCCATCAAAGATGTGATTTACAACTTAGAAACCTATGATATCACCACCATTCGTGCATCAACACCCATGTATTTAATGGCCAGGGTGATTAAGTCGATGGGTATTAAAATGGTATTATCCGGTGAAGGTGCAGATGAAATATTTGGAGGCTATTTGTACTTCCACAAGGCGCCTGATGCAGAAGAGTTTCACAAGGAAACGGTACGAAAACTTGACAAGTTATACCAATATGATTGTTTACGGGCTAATAAGAGTTTGATGGCTTGGGGTATTGAAGGTCGTGTTCCCTTTCTCGATAAAGAATTTATGGACATCGCCATGCGCCTGAATCCAGAAGACAAACTCATCAATGGAGAACGTATGGAAAAATGGGTGCTTCGAAAAGCCTTTGAAGAATACTTACCTGCGGAAGTAGCCTGGAGACAAAAAGAACAATTTTCCGATGGTGTTGGCTACAACTGGATTGACACCCTCAAAGAAGTTGTTGACGAGGCGGTTACTGATGAAATGTTGGCCAATGCTCATCATCGATTTCCGATTCAAACACCAAGAGCCAAAGAAGAATATTACTACCGTTCAATTTTTGAAGAACACTTTCCAAGTGATGCCGCGGCCTTAACGGTTCCCTCGGTACCATCTATTGCCTGCAGTACACCAACTGCCTTGGCTTGGGATGAAAGCTTTCAAAACCAAAACGAACCAAGTGGAAGAGCAATTAAAATGGTTCATGAAGAAGCTTATTAACCATTTCTATTTTTATTTTTAATTTCTTAAAGTGTCTAAAACTCTCGCAATTGATTTGCGAGAGTTTTTATATATTGTCGCTCTTAAGCCCTGTAAATACTGTAAATGACAGTAAGGCGACACCTGAATGACGTGCTAAAAACTAAGTTTTCAAACTAGTTTTGTCCTATCAAAATTTTAAAAAAATGAAAATAGCAACACTTAGCGAAAATTTAGTTTACCAAAGAAAATTGAAAGGATACAC
>CAYFJL010000190.1:0-6186 GCA_964343335.1 uncultured Polaribacter sp.
TTTTGCAATTTTTAGCTTGTGTGGTGGCTGAAGCGAATTGCAAATGTGTATGGTTTTAGGCGTTGGATTTTATTATTGCTCTTCCTATCGCTTCCGCATATTTTGGTGGTACGGCATTACCAATCATTCTTGCAGTTTTGGCAATGCTCGTTGTTTTAAAGATGTAATTCTTTGGGAAAGATTGTAAAGTGGCGCCTTCTCTTATTGATAAAGCTCTATCTTCTTCCGGATGAACAAATCGGCCGTTTGAAATACTGAAAAATTTAGTTGTAATTGTTGGGGATGGTCTGTTCCACCACAAGCGACCGAAAGTGTCTTTAAATGAGTCATCTCTACCGATAAAGCAATCTAATTGTAATTCAGGGTCGTTCGCAAAACCAAACCTGTTTCCTCCATTTTTCCCTACTTTTTTTAGACGTCTTTTATTTTTATCGCTAATGCTTGGAACACTGTGGTAAAATACGGTTTTGTCTTTGTGCCCTGCTTCAATTTTCGGAAACCCGTTTTTTTCTCCCAATACATCTTTAACGGCAGGGTTTTTTCCCTCTAATTCGAGGGGCTTAATTTCGTCTTCGGATAGACGTGTAGCTATTAAAGTAAATCGCTTTCTGTTTTGCGGAACTCCGTAGTTATTTACGTTGTGTACCTTAAAATGAGGATTTTTATAACCATTTGATTTTAGCCACTCGATAAATTCATTTAGCCCACTTTCTTCTTTTTTTCTCAAAACTCCCGGAACATTTTCAACTACAACATATCCTGGTCTTAAATACTTGACAAACCGAGAAAATTCAACTAAAAGATTTTTGGATTTAGCTGATTTTGTTTTATCTGTATTTATAATGCTCCAAAATTGGCAAGGGCTGCATCCAATAAGGACGAGTTTATCATCATTTTTTTTTAGGGAAAGTTTATTCTCTAAATCTTTTTCTTTTAACTTAAAAACATCTGCGTGAATAAATTCCGCACCTTTGATATTTGATTCGTAAGTTTCCTTGCAACTTTCATCAAAATCAATTCCCGCAAGAACTTGTATTCCTGCTTGCTGCATTCCGTAACTCATACCGCCTCCGGAACAAAAAAAATCTATTGCTTTAAGTTTACTTTTTTGCATTAATGGTTTGCCCAACTTTATTAACACAAAGAAACAAATTTTTTTCTATTTCTTTGCCCCAAAAGCGTAGAATTGTCCACCCGTCCTTTGTTAGCCGTTTGTTCACTTCTTTGTCTCGCTCAATATTTCTTTCTATTTTTTTATGCCAAAATTCAATATTTGATTTGTGTTCGTGTTTTTTTGTTTCCCAATCTTTACCATGCCAAAATTCACTGTCGCAAAAAACAGCAATTTTATATTTTTTGAAAGTGAAGTCAGGTTTTCCGTAAACGGTTTTGTCATTTTTGCGATAGCGATAACCTCTTCTCCACAATTCCTTTCCAAGTAAAGTTTCTATTTTAGAACCTTTGCTTTTTACGGCTTGCATATTTTTTCTTCTTTGTTCTTTTGATGATTTATTCATAAATAAACTCTACATTACATAAATATAGTATATATATTTGTATAAAATATAAATGTATTCTATATTTGCAACTACAAACAACACACAAAGTTAATGAAATGGTTTCAAAACGTAGGGAAAGGTTTGAAAAAGTAGCATCTAATAGGGTTCAAAAAGTTATAGATTATTTGAACTTACTTGGTAATTGTGCCAATAGGAACAACTACGAATACTCGGAAAAAGATGTGGAGTTGATGTTTAGAGAAATCAACCGAACAATAAAAGAGACTAGAATATTATATGATAAGGAATTAAACAAATCCAATAAAGGCGGATTTTCTTTTTAAAGTTATCACTATGGAAAAAAATTGTGAATGGCATTTTAAATCTGAAGGTGGTCGTGATGTCGGGCCAAACGACCCTATTGATGAGAAATTTAAAGGGCAACCGTACTATTCAATCGTAAGAGAATCTATTCAAAATTCCTTAGATGCTGTTGATAATGAAAACAAGCCTGTTAAGGTTGAGTTTAAATTCTTTAATCTGAACAGAAATGACTATCCAAATCTTTTCGAAATAGAGCAAAATATAGAACAATGTCAGTCATATTATCACGATAACGATAATGCCGAGAGATTGTTCAAAGATATGTTATATTACCTCAATGGAGATGTAGAGGGGAAGAAAAGATTAAATCTGTCTTGCTTGAAAATTTCTGATTACAATACAATCGGAATGCGGTATGATGAAAATAATACGAAATCTCCTTTTTATGCTTTTTTGAGAGCAGGTGGTGTTAGTGCAAAAAGTCAAGGTTCAGGCGGTTCATTTGGTTTTGGAAAAGGAGCTTATTATACTCTTTCTCCAATAAAGACTCTAATTGTTTCTACTCAAACCACTTCAAATGACTTCTTTTTTGAAGGTTCAACCATTTTAACCACTCACAAAAATGGCAATAACGAAAAATTGACGGCTTACGGATATTACGATAACAATAATGGAGAGCCTGTACAAACAGAAAATGATATCCCAGACTTTTTTAAAAGAACGGAAGCTGGAACAGACGTAAACATAATTGGTTTGTGGGACGAGCCTAAACGAAAAAGATTGATGATTAAATCCGTTCTTAATAATTTTTGGTTAGCAATTCACGACAATAAATTAATTGTGCAAGTAGATGATGTTACAATAGTTAAAGATAATTTAGAGCAGATTATTGACGAATATTTTTCATCTGACGGATTTGAAAGCGGTAACGCAAACGAAATAGAAAGTTGGAATCCAAAATCTTACTTAAAGGCTGTGAAATATGCAAAATCAACCGACCAATTTCATCTATTTGAAGAAACATTAAGTACGGTTGGCACTGTAAAGCTTTATGTTTATCTAGACAAAGGCTTACCAAATAGAACTTCCTATTTCAGAAAACCGAAAATGGTAGTGTACAAACAAACTCGAAGAAAAATAAATGGTTATTCGGCCGTATTTATTTGCGATAACGAACATGGAAATGAAATTCTTCGCTTGATGGAGAACCCTGCACATAATCAGTGGAAAAAAGAAAACTATCCTAAAATTGAAGGAAGGATTCACAGAACAGCCCGTAAAGCAGAGAACGAAATTAGCGACTTCATTAACAAGTCACTTGAATCATTATCCAAAATCAAAACGGGAAAAAAGTTAGCGTTTCAAGGGTTGGAAGAATATCTTTCCATTCCAGAAGATTTGTTGGAAAAAGAAGAGGAGTTTGATTTTGAAGGAGAATTAACCAACACTGTTTCAGGTGATATAAGTAACGAAGTTACTGATGATGAAACAGGAATGCAAACTACGGACAATGAACCTGTGCAAATCAAACCTACCATATCACAAAAACAAGAAATTCGCGAAGAAGCTGAAATTGATGTTAATGAATTTGGAAAGGAAAATATAACCGTAGGCGGAAATAATGAAAGTGATGGGGGAAATACAACACCTACGGATATTGGGGATAAAGCGGATAAAGGAGACAAAACAGAGGAAGCTACTTTGAGCAAAACACTTGTTAAAGTTGGTTTTAGGGCTATAGCCCAAACCGAAAATGATGAGTTATACCATATTTTGATGGTCAATTCCGATAGACAAATTGATGATGCTGAACTTGAATTACTTGTGGGTTCTGACAATGATAGGGATGACAGTATAGAAATAAGGTATAGTGATGCGGGTACTGTCGAAAAGAACATTTTAAAAAATATTTCTTTAGTTTCGGGAAACAATAAAGTAAAAATTCAATTTGCCGATAAACTAAAACATTCCGTAAAAATGAGAGCATATGAAATTCAATGATATAACTTTTCCGCATCCGGTTTTGGGATTGGGAGATGCCATTTTTGGAAGTATTGGGTTAGGTGATCCTGAAATAAATTCCTTGCAGGATGTTTACCTAGTAAAATTAAACTGTAAACACGATAATACAGACTTGAAAAACTTGCTCAATGCGGATAAAGCAGAATATTTATATGAAGTAACCTGCACTAACACGCTTTACAGAGAACTGTTTTTGAGCACCAAAAGCAAAATAGAGTTTGAAATACCTAAAAAAGAGGTGAAAGGTCGTGTGGAATTTACCTGTCTATTGGTTGCAAAAGAAAGAATACCCCAATATTCCAATGAGGAATCTCACTCCGATTATAATGGTTATACTTTTAATTTAGATCAAGGAGATATTTTGGCTTATTTTGGTGGATTTTCGTTTAATGCAGACATTAAATACGAAAAACTCAAAGCGGTTTCCTCCTTTATGGAAATTGTAGAAAATGAGGATTTGAAATATACTAATGTTGATTTAAAGAGAAGCAAAATTGAAATACAGCTTCCTTCAGAAACATACAATATATATAGAAGTGATTTCATCTCTCAAGAAGTAAAATTTGCACCTGTTTTTCACTCGTCAATTGTTTTAAATGCACTTTTGACAGCGTTGTACAACTTTGATGAACATAAAGAATATTTGTGGGCAAAAGTGATAGACTACCGTTTGAAAAAAGAAAAACAATTTGAATTGTTGGATATTGCCGAGAAAGAAAATATCCCCGAGATAGCACAAAGATTGTTAGGAAACCCATTCAGGCGTTTGTTGGAAGGTTTGAATGTAATTATTGAATCGGAAAACGTAGAATAATATGGCAAAACAATTGATTTTTAAGGACAAATATGTTCAAAAACTGAAAAAAGACCTTGATTCTGGCAGTGCATTGGAATTTTACAAAGGAAATGAATTTGTCTATGACAAAACACAAGTTTTAATGTTGCCAAATATAGAAGCAACTCCAGATTTAGTAAGTCAATTGGATGTAAAAGACGATTATAAAACGGCAATTGCAATTTATGAAGCCTTTGAAGGATTAGAACCGATACAAGCATCAGACAAACGTTTGTGGGTGTATTTAGCTCACGCAGATCTATATCCGTATATGGTTAAACGATGGGATGATGTTTACACAGGGAAATCATCAAACCCGAATAAATATATTTCCGATCATTGGTTTTTGGATTCATCTGCTCAAAGTAGCCTTTTGAGACACGCTTTAGCGGGATTATGGTGGTCAGTCTTTTTGTCGGTTGACGAGACCAAAGAAGATAAATATGAATTAACCAAAATTTTGTTTCGTCAGTTAGATTTTCCAACACGTACTTTAGGAACTTACAAACTCGGTCGCCATAAAGAAGCCGTTCTTGGTATTTTGGAATTTATTCAGAATAATGAGGATATATTTAAAAGTAAATTTGAACCAAAAACACGTTTTGTTACCAAGTATTTGAATGTTATCGGTGGGGTTAAACCGATTTCCTATTATGATCGTCATTTTTTCAAGGCCGAATTAGAAAAAGTGTCGGATTCAATTTCTGCAATTTAATTCCATTTCTTCGAGTGTATGCAAAAAAAAACAGCTCTTTTGGTTTTTCGAGCGTTGGCTTTTGTGTGGTAAAACCAAATGTGCTGTTTATGCGGCTGGATTCAGTATGAAACACAACTCAGGATAAACTTATCCTTTTTTTGTTCTTTCAAAAAAAAGATATAGCGAATAGCCCGACCCGAAAGGGAACGCCCAAAATTATTTTATAACTAAAAAAACTTCGTTACTTTTGATGCCTAAATTATATAATATGGCAGCTAAAAAATCGATACTCAATAAAAAATCAATTACCTTTTTAGAAAAATACTTAAACAACGCATCTCCAACCGGTTATGAGAGTGAGGG
This sequence comes from uncultured Polaribacter sp., assembly GCA_964343335.1. Classification (GTDB taxonomy): domain Bacteria; phylum Bacteroidota; class Bacteroidia; order Flavobacteriales; family Flavobacteriaceae; genus Polaribacter. The sequence continues at coordinate 5,741 of CAYFJL010000190.1, forward strand.
ACAAAAAATTTGGATGAATTATTTGAAACCTTATGTAGATATCTTTATTACAGATAGTTATGGTACGGCAGTAGGTGTTATTAATCCCAATGCCAAATTTAAAGTGGTTATTGAAGGGCACGCCGATGAAATTAGTTGGTATGTGAATTATATTACTCCTGAAGGATTGATTTATGTGATTAGAAATGGTGGTAGCGACCATCAAATTGCGCCTTCAAAAGTGGTAAATATTCACACAAAAAAGGGCATTGTGAAAGGTGTTTTTGGTTGGCCAGCCATTCATACACGCTTAAAAGGGAAAGAAGAAGCTCCTAAACTTGATAATATTTTTATTGATTGTGGTTGTAAATCTAAAGAAGAAGTTGAAAAATTGGGCGTTCACGTGGGTTGTGTAATTACTTATCCCGATGAATTTTTTGTGCTGAATAAAAATAATTTTGTTTGTA
>CAYFJL010000191.1:0-6172 GCA_964343335.1 uncultured Polaribacter sp.
TTTCAGCGATTCAGTCAAATTTCAGTTCGGTTTTTGGGTATGTTGCACAACGGTTGGTATAAACGGTCGTTTTAATGCCGTTTATACTTTGTTGTATGTCGTTAAATATATGCGTTTTCTTTTGAACACTAAGTTATTCTAAACTCATCCAACACAACCAAATACCTAGAAAAAGCATAAATAAGGTTGAATAGACCTGATGTTTTTTAAATTTTTGTGCCTGTTTATTTATGTTTTCTGGAAAGCCGATTTTTCTAATGCCTTTGATCAAAGTTGACCAACCGAGAATAGTAATGACTACCCTCCAGTTATTGACCCAAAAGTTATGAAGAATGACAGTCACGAGGCCCAGAAAGAAAGTAGTATAACCTGTAGCTATTACAAACGCACGATCACTACTCATATCAATTGTTCTTCCTAATTGCCGTGTAATAATGAAAAGGCAAGCAAATATGACATAGAATAAACCGTATAGTTGTCCGAAAAAATTTGAAATATCCATGATCATTTTGAGAGAATTTTGTTAGCTAAATGGGGGAACAAAAACGCAATCCAAAGAAATATTCGCATTTTAATAGTGGTGACCAGCTCTCGTCCATTTTCCAACTGAGGTATGATAATTCTGATTAATTCTTTCACTTCCATTTTTTCTTCATCACGACCCTCAGTCATTTTTGTAGCTGTAACTGGAGGAATGAATTCAATAACTGATATATTCGAGTCTTTTAAGGAGTATTTTAACCCTTGGTTGAAATTTCTCATACCTGATTTGCTCGCACTGTAGACCAATCCATCACTTTTTGGGAATGCGCCTAATCCTGATGTCGTATTCACAATCAAAGCATTTTGTGAATTGCTCAAAATCGGAATCAGTAATTGGGTCAGCAGAATTTGTCCTGTAAGATTGATAGTAATTTCCTTCTGGATTTTATCGAGGGGAATCACGGTTGATGTAAATAGATAATTATATTGTACACCAGCGTTGTTAAATAATACATCCAAATCTGGAAATCCATTTTGGATTTCAAGGGCAGCCTTTTCAATATCTTGTTGCTTTGATAAATCGCATTTAATAGTTTGAAACCCTTCATTCCTGGCGAGGATAAGCTTGGAAGAATCTCTGCCAAGTAATATCACCTTGTTGTTTTTTTTCAATAACTCTTCCCCTAAGGCATAGCCTATTCCTGAGGTTCCTCCTGTTATTAGTATTGTCTTATTGGAAAGTCTCATGTTTTAAAAATTTTAGACGAATGAAACGATAACTAATAGGGTAAAAAGACCAATTGAAACAACTTTTTGAATCCCAGTGAGTTGGCCTTGATTGAGCGTGGAAATATTGAAGAGTATTAAACTCAAAGCTAGTAACCACCCAAGCTGGGCCGTGTGCACAATCATATTCAATGGCCCCAAAATTGAGAACACCCCACCGAATTGTTCCATAGAATATATCAGCATCCCAATTCCTAGGCCCTGTCCAATTCGAGCTATATATTTTGGGAATACCTCTGGTTTGCTTAATAGGGAAGTTGAGAAAAGGAACATCCATAAGAACTCAAACCAAAAAGCAAAATTTTCACCAACTGATACCCCTGCGTAAATGTGGAAAGAGTCGTAGATTAAGCGTATGTTCTCCAACTGATCCGGAGAAGCATCAGCCACCATTTGACCTAAGTGCTGCATTAAAAACGGCCATCGGACGAAACCCATTGAAGAGGTCAATCCAAATAATACTCCAAAGACAACTGCCAAAAACCCTGATGTAGATTCGTGGAATTTCAACGTTTTGAATAGGAGTAATACGATGGTCATGAAACTGATTCCCGTAAGTGTAAAAAGGTAATAGGCCGGAATAGTGAAGGCTTTGTTTTTGTGGAAAAGTCCTAATGTAGTTTCCATATTTTCCCGAAGAATGTTGGGGAATTCGAACGTGTAAATCAGAATTACACCAGCTGTAAGCATCATCACTATGTGGATGATTATCATCCAGCCTGTCAATTTAATTTCTTGTGTTCTCATCTTTATTGATTTTAAATTATTGAAATCTATATGCCACTCCGATGTGGAATACTTTGTACATGTTGGTCACGCTGGACTTGAAACCTTCGTCCATCTTCTGCTTCAAGCTATTCTGAGAGGTATCTGAAAGATTGGATGTCCCTCCAAATCCGTAAGAAGGTGTCGGGTATTGACCCCAGGCAGGCGTCCATTCAAATCCTGCTGAGAAACCATTCTTAAAATTGTACTGATACCCAATACCGAGTGCCAGTCCCCATCCGGCTGGCCGGGTCTGCTGGATTTCAATTGTTCCTGATACGGGTTCGCCAGCAATTTCCCTATTCATGTCTTCAAAAATCATGGTTTCTGTATCCATTCCATTGAAAACAAAACCACCTGACAAGTAAGGTCCATTTTTTATTGGTGTATACCGAACTTGAAAGAGGAATCTCTGAGCTACATCTTCTGAGGAACTAGTCAAACCTTCTAGATCGGTGGATTTGGCATTGAAGGAGGAATTACCTCGACTGATCTCATCTTTGAATTGGTAGATGATGCCAGCATAGACTTTGTCACTGAAATGATAGCCAATAGTAATGCTTGGCTTGAAACTTCCACCTGTAGGAAGTTCTCCTAGACCAATACCCACTTGCCAGTAATTCTTTAAGTAAGTTGAACTCTCCTGTGCTATACCGGTAAATCCAATAATGATTCCCAGTACGGTTAATGTAATTTTTTTAGGATTCATGATGATTTGATTTAAGAGTGTACTATTCGAATGATTAGCTTGATAATTTGTATAAGGACTACACCAAAAATGGTGTTGACCGCCAGCATGATGAAGGTGGCACCGGTCAACCCCAAATGGCGAATAGCCAGACTATCACCGATGGTTGTTTCATTACCAAACAATCGATTTACTATGACCCATGCATTCAGGTGTTCAGCCTCAGCACCAAGGATGTAATCAATAATGATCATGATGCAAATGGCCGCAATTGTGGCAATCGCATAGATCGAAAAAGGATAAGAGAGTAAAGTTTTCATAATGCATTTATTTAATGTTCGAGACAAAATTCTCTCAAACATCAAGCATATGCATTAACATAGGTTAAGGAATGAAAATCAGGATTTTTTAGTGAGTTGTGCTCGAATTCGGCTGAGCTGAATAGGGGTTATGCCCAGATAGGAAGCAATGTGATACTGTGGAATTTTGTTTTCCAGGCCCGGATAGGTTTCCCTAAAAATCATGTAATTGGTAGTTGCGTCATTGGTGACCATCTGAATGTCGTGCTTCTCTTTTTTAATCCATTCGCCCTCCAAAACTCTGAGCAGGAAAGTTTCCAAACATCTGTTAGTGGCAAAGAGGTTCCTAAACTTTTGATACGAAAATTTGATTAATTGGCAGGGCAATAATGCTTGAAAGGACAACTGGCTAGGGCTTTCAGATAAGAGAGAGGTAAGGGCTGTTGGGAACATACCAGGGACAAAGAAAGTCTTGTTGTATTCATTGCCCTCTTTACTGTAATATACCCGAATGACCCCTTCGGTCAGTAGATAACAAAAATGGGTTCTTTCTCCAACCCGTATCAGATGATCATTTCGATCTAGAGAAGCAGGTTCAAGGAGCTGCTCAAATTCTTCCCAAGCTTCATCGGTGATGGGACTAATTTGATTGAGAGAGATATGTAATTTTTGAGCATCCATCTAATGACATACAACGGTCCTGGCTATCCCTCTGGCCTTGTCTCCGACGAGCCTACTAGGTAGGCGAGAGGAAGACACAAGGCGGCTGATTCGGCAGATCCCGTTTTGCGGAGCAAAAGCGGGAAGCAGCTTTTCAAGCTGCGTGCGAATCAGCTAGCGATGGGGCCGCCGTTGAGAACCATTCCGTTTAGTTTGTTTGCTTAAATGTAGGAAATCCAATTCAATTAACCATCATTCGCCGCTTGGGGATAGGCGTTGTTATGTGCTGGTTTTAGTCAACTTGGTCTCAAGTTTATTTAATAGTTGTGCAATTTTGCTTTGTTCGCAGTCAAATAAATTTATAGTAATCTTTTTTTCAACGGTTTTCAAGTGTAATTTTTTCTTGTCTCGACTGACTTCTGTGTTTAAATCTCCAAAGATTAGATGAATAAGACTGCCAAGAATTGTCACAATCCAATTTATTCTGTTTAATGAATACTCATAATTTATGATTTGTGAATATTCATAAACGCCTCCTGTGTTTTTATCAGCGTCATTAATTATTTCCAATGACTCGTCATCAAATACAAACTCCAACTTGGGAGATTTTTTTAAAATAATTCGATTCTCTTTCATTGATGGGTTTCAAACTTGCACATAACGGTCTCGTATAACCGTCAGTTACGGGTTTATATTCTTTAATTTTCGGTTTGGCACGGACTTTAGCAATTCCGAGTGGATTCGGACGTAGTCGAATCCGCCGTAATTGCGGTTATACATTGTTGTAGGTAGTTTTTTATTCACTTCTTGGGAATTCAATTTCAATTATTTCCGCTTCTCCGATTTTATTCGGCCCTTCGTGAATCCACCATTTTCTTCCAATATCCATATATTCATCGATTGGTTGTCTTGATAAAAATCTAACCAAAACTTCTTTAGTTTCTCCAGGCATAATCCATTCGGTTTGGTCAAATTGAATATCCCCCATATATGCATATTTGAATTGTCCATTTGATTGGTATTCAAAAACGTGGTTTGGTCTATATCCACTTTTAATTCCTGTTTTCCGTCCTCCATTTTCGGTAGAAACTAGTTTTAGATTCGCTTTTACGTGAATCATTTCAGGCGTTTCATCAAGGTCAAAATCCGTAATACTGTATTCAGTGTATTTTCCGAAAGCGTGTGTGTCAAAAACTTTTCCGTAGCCTAAATTCAACCACCTTTTGTAAATCAATTTTCCATTGAAATACAGATAGAGTTCATTGTCATCTTTTATTTCCTTTCGTACTATCACGGTTTCTTAAATTACCTACAACGTCCACGGCTATGACGTCGGCGGGAAGTGGGCGGCTGATTCGACAAGGATCCGCCGCAGGCGGATGGCAGCAGCAAAGCTGCGTGCGAATCAGAAGGCCACGGAGCCGCCATTGCGAAACAGTCCGATGGAGCTATTAATTTATTTAAATGTAGGGGAGTTATCCTTCACAGCCAAATTTCCCGCTGCGACATAGCCATTGTTGGCATGTCGTTTATTTTCGCAGATCTTTATCCGTCATGTTCGGATTATATCTTTTACCATCTTTGTCGAAACTCCAAACATTGGAAATTTCACGGACCTCTGGTAATTCGGTTTCATCAGATTGAATCTTCTGTTTCACGATTCGCCTATATTTTCGATTCGCGTCTCTTTTGTTTTCTTTTTCAGATTTGGCCGTAGTATTACCATGAATTTTATTCTTCTTTTTCGACCGACTCACTTTTGTTCAATTTAGTTTATAAATGCATGCCAACGTTCACGGCTATGAATTCGACGCGCTTGGACAGCCGTTTTGGGTAGCTTTTGGCACCCAAAAGTGCTGCTGCGTGAGTGTCGGATTCACCATGAGTATTAATTTATGTGAAAAGTTAGTGATTTTAGCTTAAAACCCTGGCGTTGATTTATAGCCACTGTTGTACTGCGTTTAATCTGACATTTTTATGTAATCCATAATTTTGAATCTGCCCACAATACAACCTCCCATGTGTTTGATCTCAGTTGTATCTTCTTTTAAATTGAATTGAGCTTGCTTAAGATAAATTGAGTTTTCTTGTTGAAGCCCTTTATAGGCGTAAACTCGAATTACTGGATTTTCATGTTTAGTTAATTCCAATAATTCTTTCGTGCTAACTAATTCTAACAATCTTTCAAATCTTGCATATTGTTCTGGATAGTAACCTGCAAATCCGATAAACCTTTCATGTACATAATCGGTCTCGATCATAGCTGCAATCAATGAATCTTTGTTTTGACTTTTTTCTATAAGTGGATAATCTCGTAAATCATTGTATGGTAGGGTATCAATAATATACTGCCCAGTTTCTTCATCAAAATATTTATGGGTTCTTGGTCCATTTTGACAAGAAAGAATTATGAATAAAAATGTTATGTAGAAGAATATTTTCACATTAAATGCAGTACAACGGTCTCGTATAACCGTCAGTTACGGGTTAA
>CAYFJL010000192.1:0-6121 GCA_964343335.1 uncultured Polaribacter sp.
ATTGCACCTTTAACAGAGCCAACAAAGTGATCTTTTGTTCCAAAATCTGTAGTTAAGGTGATGAAAGACATTAATTTCTTCGGTTGTTAATTAAATGTGCAAAAAATATCTATGCTGCTTCAAGCAAAACTAAACATTTTGCTAATTTTAAGTGATATAGATGGCAATTAAATAACGATAAACTTTCATAAATTATTTTCATTTGAACGAACGCACTATAGAATTAACAGAAATCAATCCTAAGGATTTTTTTGGTGCTCACAATAGTACCATCGACCAATTAAAAAGATACTTTCCTAAAATTAAAATTGTTGCACGAGGTGCTAAGCTGAAAATTTACGGTGAAGCAGATATTCTGGACGAATTTGAAAATCGTTTGGAAAGCTTGATCAAATATTTTCATCGGTATAACAAGTTGGATGAAAACAGTATTGAGCGCATTATTACGTCTACGAATGAAGAACGCGACAATAGTTCTACCAGTAAAAAGGATGTCTTGGTTCATGGCGTGAGTGGTCGATTGATTAAAGCCCAAACATTGAATCAGCGTAAGATGGTGACCTTGATGGGCAAGAACGATATGTTGTTTGCAGTTGGTCCTGCAGGAACCGGTAAGACCTACACCGCAGTTGCCCTTGCTGTTAGAGCGTTGAAAGAGAAGCAGGTAAAGCGTATCATTCTTACTAGACCAGCAGTAGAATCGGGAGAAAATCTCGGATTCTTACCCGGTGATTTGAAGGAAAAGTTAGATCCGTATATGCAGCCATTATATGATGCACTCCGCGATATGATTCCGCATGAAAAATTACAATCGCATTTGGAGAAAGGCGTGATTCAAATTGCACCTTTGGCCTTTATGCGAGGTAGAACATTAGATAATGCCTTCGTGATTTTAGATGAGGCACAAAACACCACTCACAATCAAATGAAGATGTTTTTAACCAGAATGGGGATGCATGCCAAGTTTATCATTACCGGTGATCCTGGCCAAATCGACTTACCTCGTAAGCAAGTTTCTGGATTAAAAGAGTCATTGTTGGCTTTAAAAGACATCGAGGGAATCGGACATGTGTACTTAGATGACAAGGATGTGGTTCGTCACAAATTGGTAAAGAAAATCATTACGGCCTACAAGAGTATTGAAACAGAGTAGTTTAAATATTCTCCATGCGATTTAATTTTAAGATTTTTTCTAGCGAATAACTACAATTGAATGGTTATTTTTGTTAGAAGATGAGAAGGCGCGTTTTTTTGATATTGTGTTTTATTCCCCTTTGGGTTTGTGCCCAATGCCCTTCTGATTATATCATCACACTTTCTTCCCAGCGTGAGGTAAATGATTTTGCCGCTAATTATCCCAATTGTAAGAATATCCCAGGTGATTTACTGATCGCAGACGGTTTCACTTCGGATGATGCCTCGGGTGTGATTCGATCTGAAATAAGTGATTTATCACCATTGAATTTTATTGAATCGGTTGGAGGTCGATTGTCCATTACGATTAGTGCCCAGGTTATTGAAGGATTTGATAATCTGCAGTCCGTAGGAGGGTTACTAGAAATTAATAATTGCAGGCAATTGATTGATGTCAATGGATTTAACAGTCTAACACAAGTTCAAGATTTTGTGATTACCAATAGCGCATCGCTTCAAACCATCAGAGGTTTTGCCAGTTTGGAAAGTGTTGCCAATAATTTCGAAATCGGTCAATTGGCCAGTTTAAGAACGATCACGGGCTTCGAAGCGCTTAAAACTGTTGAAAGTATTTTTGATATTAGTGATAATGTTGATTTGACTTCCATACCCAATTTTAATAACCTAGAAGAAATTGGAGATGACTTGAATATCAATTTCAACCCGAAATTAGAAGGGGTAGTAGGATTCAATAAACTGAGATCGGTAGGTAACGATTTTTTTATTCGCGATGCGAAAATCATTCAGGGATTTACCGTGATGCAAACGGTAGGTCGGTATTTCGAAATTATTGGGAACGGAATTGAGTCCATCGAAGGATTTGATCAATTATCGCAAGCTGGAGGCGGATTTAGCATTACAGAAACCTCCATTCAGAAGTTGATAGGTTTTGACAATATTGAACGAATAGGTGCCGTAAACGTCGGTGAAGATTGGTTTAAAATATCTCAAAATCCGAATTTGAATGAAGTTCGGGGATTCGGACTTTTAACTTATGTAGATGGAAATGTGGAGGTGCAAGAAAATACAAGCCTTTCCAATTGTTCATGGTTGTGTAATCTAATAAACAACGGAACCATTGTCGGGAATTTAGTGATTCAAGATAATCTCGGCGATTGTATCAATTCATCCATCGTCTTGGATATTTGTGAAGATGATTTTGATCAAGACGGAGTGCCGAATATTCTGGATGTAGACGATGATAACGACGGAATTTTAGATGTTACTGAAGGAAGTGGTTTAGTCGATACGGATGGCGACGGATTTCCAGACACCAAAGATTTGGATGCCGATGGAGATGATTGTTTCGACGTTATCGAAGCCGGATTCTTAGATCCGAATGGTGATGGAATCTTAGGAGATTTACCTGATGATGTCGATAGTTCTGGTCGAATTACCAACGAGCCAACGGGTTATACAACTCCAGATGATAAAGACAATAACGGTACCTATGACTTTTTGGAGAAAAGCACTTTAGATCCTGGTCGAGATGCTTATCTCGAGGTGTGTAGGACCGACCGAACTTTTGATTTGTTAAGCAAATTGGGTGGTACACCCGATGCTGGCGGTGTTTGGTCGCCAAGTTTGGTGAGTGGTACGAGTATCTTCGACCCAACTACCGATCGAGCGGGAACATACACGTATACCCATACCAATCCGCTATGTGGTGATCGAATATCACAAATTGAAATTGTATTTATTTCGGATGTAAATGCAGGTACTGGTGGAGAACTTACCGTTTGTAGTGACACCAGAAATGTCGATTTATTCAGTTTGCTTGGTGGAAATCCCTCTCCCGGAGGATATTGGACTCCGGAGCTAGCTAGCGGAACGAGCATTTATAATCCAGTGGTTGATTTTGCCGATGCTTATGAATATGTGGTGATTGGTCAATTTTGCGGTACAGTGAGATCGGCTGTGACCATCAATAAATCAAAGACACCTGTGGCAGGATCTGACAATAGTCTCACACTTTGTGAGTTTGAAAATCCAGTAAATCTTTTTGAGTTGTTGGGTGATGGGGTAGATACCAATGGTGTTTGGTCGGGCAACCTTGTCAACGGAATGTTTGATCCTTCCGTTAATTCATCGGGAATATATACCTATACGGTAGATAATGGGCCATGCGGAATCGATACGGCTTCGGTGAATGTGCAAGTCATTCAAGATTCTTCTCTTAGCAATGTACGCGTCAAAGTGAATGATTTTCTTGCTAAGAACAACAATATTGTGGTCAATGTTTATTCGACCCGCGAGTATGAATATTCCTTAGACGGAATCAATTATTCTTCTCAAAATAAGTTTAATAATGTGCCTGGAGGAAAGAATACCGTTTACGTTCGAGGGGCCAATGGTTGTGAGTTTTACAGTGAGGAGGTTTATGTTCGAACGTTTCCTGTCTTTTTTACTCCCAATGGTGACGGTAACAATGATTTCTGGAAATTAACTGATTTCCCTGAACCTCGATATACCATATCCATTTACAATCGCTACGGCGGTTTGGTCAAACGGATGAATCAAGATGAATTTTGGGATGGTACCTTGAATGGAAAACCTTTAAATGCATCAGATTTTTGGTTTCAAGTAGTGACCGAAAATGGTGAAATTTTACATGGAAATTTTTCCCTACTCAGAAATTGAAGCCAACAATTTAAATTACTTTTGTTAAAAATATTTTCATGAATACGATTAATCAAACCAATTTCCAGTTTCCAGGTCAAAAGTCAGTTTACAAAGGAAAAGTAAGGGAAGTTTACAATATCAACGATGAAATGTTGGTAATGATTGCTTCTGATCGACTTTCAGCTTTTGATGTGATCATGCCAAGGCAGATTCCTTTTAAAGGTCAGATTCTCAATCAGATTGCAGTTAAAATGATGAAGGAAACCGAAGATTTGGTCCCTAATTGGTTAATGGCTAGTCCGGATGAAAATGTATCCGTCGGACATTTATGTCAGCCGTTTAAGGTAGAAATGGTGATTCGCGGTTATTTATCGGGGCATGCTGCTAGAGAGTACAAGGCAGGAAAACGTTTGCTATGCGGAGTGGAGATGGCAGAAGGTATGAAAGAGAACGATAAGTTTCCTAAGCCCATCATTACGCCATCTACAAAGGCAGACAATGGCATGCATGATGAAGATATTTCAAGAGAAGATATTCTGAAAAACGGAATTGTATCTGAAGAAGATTACAAAGTTTTAGAAGATTACACCTACAAGTTATTCCAACGAGGAACCGAAATCGCAGCTGAAAGAGGGTTGATTTTGGTAGATACCAAATACGAATTCGGTAAAACCAAAGACGGTCGAATTGTGCTGATTGATGAGATTCATACACCAGATTCATCAAGGTATTTTTATGCTGATGGATATCAAGAAAGACAAGATCGGGGAGAGAAGCAAAAGCAGCTATCCAAAGAGTTTGTGCGTCAGTGGTTGATTGCAAATGGCTTTCAAGGAAAAGAAGGACAGGTGATTCCAGAAATGACCGATGAAAAATTGATTGAAATCTCCGATAGATATATCGAATTGTACGAGCAGATTACAGGAGACACTTTTATAAAGGGAGATACTTCAAATTTATTAGAGCGAATTCAGAAAAATGTTGAGGCCTTTTTAAATTCATGAAAACCGCCACAATAAAAGAACTCAAAGACGAACTTCAGCATAAATCTCCTTCTGAATTAAAAGAGCTTTGCCTAAATCTAGGAAGGTTTAAAAAAGAAAACAAAGAATTACTTACCTATTTGCTTTTCGAGGCTCATAACGAAGAGGCTTTTATTGACAAGGTTAAATCCCAAATTAGCGATAGCTTTTCTGAGATAAATACCAAGAATTATTACTACATCCGAAAAAGTGTTCGTAAGATTTTATCGCAAACAAAAAAATTCATTCGGTATTCCAAAAAGAAAGATACCCAAGTGCAATTGCTCTTACATTTTTGCAGTGAATTAAAAGAAATGGATCCGGATTACAGGAAAAGCAACCGTTTGCGAAATGTATTCCTAACGCAATTGAATCTTATTGAAAAAACAATAGATACCTTGCATCCCGATTTGCAGTATGACTACTTTATAGAACTCGAGAATTTAAATGCTGAATAAAAGAAAAGAAAGACCAGATATTGCATCCATCACGCATGGAGCTGCCCTGCCTATTGAAGAGTTTCAAAATGAGGTGCTGCGACCCATTATTAAAATGCAACATGATGTGATTATTAGTGCTACTCGGCATCAGATGAAAAAGATGAAACTTTCCAAAGAAGAGGTGTCAAAGGATGTCTTTCTAAAAAAGTTGGATCACTTGTTTGCAAGAAACATTGCATTTAAGAATTTATTAATCGGACTCGTCATTGCAGATTTCTCGACGGAAGAATTTGAAACCTACGAACTGAATTATCCTGAATACAATAGAAGGATCAATACCATTATCAAGAAGAGAGTTCTTGATACCATATAAAAAAAACCGCTACGTGAGTAGCGGCTCAATCAATCAACCAAAAACTTCTAATAATTATTTATCACGGGGTGATGTGACAAATACTGAAGTGTAATTATATATAATGATAAACTTACCTTACAAATATACACGAATTCTACATTTAAATGTTTAACAAAGTGTTAAAAAAATTAAACAATTTTGTTTTTAACTGTAATCTTACTCTAGGTTCAATGATAGCAAGGGATTTCAGAATCATTTTTCTTCTACATTACCTATTTTATTGAAGTTTTTGTATAGAATGAATAAACTTATCTGGAGTGATTCGGGTGGTTTAGGTCTAATCAATGTAAATAATTGTTGTACGAATTAAGAAAAACTGTTAAACGATATTTCGGTTTGGGTTTAAGTGAGGGTATAAAAAAACCGCTACGTGAGTAGCGGCTCAATCAATCAACCAAAAACTTCTAATAATTATTTATCATGGGGTG
>CAYFJL010000193.1:0-6095 GCA_964343335.1 uncultured Polaribacter sp.
TTATTGATAGCATTTAATAAGGTATTTGTAATGGCTTCTTGCCCAACTACATCCTCAAAATTTTGAGGTCTATATTTTCGCGCAGAAACTATAAAATGCTCCAAGTTTAATTCTTTTTTGGTCCTCAACAAATGTACTTATTGATATGGATTTCTACAACCAGCTTTCTTAAGAAAATACTAAAGTTGCTAACAAATTGTAGGTTCTTTATGAAGTTATCGACAATAACAATAAGATCAAGTAAAAATGAAGTTCTATTCTTAAGAACTTTGTTAATAATAGGTAAGAACAAAATATAAAATCAATGAAATCAGTTGTATTAACTTTCTTTTTCGCCCTGTTCATCGCATGTAATGGATACTCGAAAAAGCAAGAAATGAGTGTAAAGGAAACATATGTTCCAAGTGCGAAAACCAAAGTTGCTTATTTTGCTAGCGGATGTTTTTGGTGTGTAGAAGCGATTTTTGAAAGTGTAAAAGGAGTAGAGGAGGCCGTATCAGGTTATGCAGGCGGATTTACAAAGAACCCGACCTACCAAACCATTGGAACGGGTAAAACTGGTCATGCTGAAACGGTGGCTGTATACTACAACCCCGAGGAAGTTTCCTTTCAGACTTTAGTAGATGTGTTTTTTGGATCTCATGATCCTACCACGGTTAACGGACAACACCCAGATTATGGAACCCAATACCGTTCAATTGCCTTTTTTAACAATGATGCAGAAAAAGCAATTATTGAAAAAACGATCGCCGCTTTGAACAAAGAGGTCTATGCCGGAAAGATTGCGACTCAAGTTGCTAAAATTGAAAAGTTTTACAAGGCTGAAGAATACCATCAAGATTTTGAAAAACGCAATCCGAATAATGGCTACGTTCGCAATGTATCCATTCCGAGATTAAATCGATTTAAGAAAAAGTTTCCACAACTTCTAAAAGAGGAAGCAAAGCATTAAAAAAAAAGCGAGCCATTCGGCTCGCTTTTTTTATTTTGATAATAAACCAACTATTTGGTTTCTTTTTTATTTAGTGGCTTTGCCTTGTCTGCCACAATACGTCCTTCGCGGTTCGCTACTTCCCAAGCTGTATGGAAAACCAATTGCGCTCTATTTCTCATTAATTCGTAATAGATTTTATCCGGTGTGTCAGTATGCTGGTGATAATCTGCATGTGTACCGTTGAAGTAGAAAATAATCGGAATGTTGTGTTTCGCAAAGTTGTAGTGATCTGAACGATAGTAGAATCGATTTGGATCATTCTCATCATTGTACTTGTAGTCCAATTTAATGTTCATGTACTTCTTATTTACGGCTTCGGAAAGCTCGTGTAATTCGGTACTTAATTTGTCTGAACCAATTAAATACACATAGTTTGGCGTTTCTTTATTTCTTTGATCGATTCTTCCAATCATGTCAATATTCAAGTTACAAACCGTGTTTGCCAATGGGAAAATCGGGTTTTCAGTGTAATATTTTGAACCCAATAGACCTCTTTCCTCCCCAGTTACGTGCAGAAATAAGATGGATCTTTTCGGACCATGACCCGCATCTGCCGCTTTTTTAAAGGCTTCAGCAATTTCTAAAAGAGCAACGGTTCCAGAACCATCATCATCGGCACCATTGTATACTTTTCCGTTTCTTGTACCCACATGGTCAAGATGTGCGGAAATAACTACAATCTCATCTGGTTTTTCACTTCCCTTTAAAAAGGCAAGTACATTTTCTGAATCTTTTAAATTTCTTCCTCGTCGCGAATTCTTTGCGAACCACTCATTTTTAATCTCTTGGAAATAGTTTCCTTCTGAAATCGGTGAAGGGAGTCCTAGGTTCACATAATAATCCTTTAAGTAGTTTACCGCCTTTTTTTGTCCAGGAGACCCAGTATCTCGGCCTTCAAAGTCGTCTGAGGCATAGGTAAAAAGATGGTTTCCTAGGTCTTTGGCCGTAATGGTACTGGCATACTTTACGGTTAAATCCACATTTTCTTCTTTTGTGGCTTCTTTACTTGATCCGCAGGCAATCAGAAGACCAGCGAATAAAATGTAAATGATGTTTTTCATAAAATTCATTTGATTTAAAAAGGACTCAAAAATAGCAATTCTTGTGCCCGAAACAAAGGACTATTTAATCACATATTGTTGTGATTCGGAATCGAAGGAAATTCCATCTGCAGGGAACAAGGTTTCAAAAGCCTTGTTGGAAATAAGTTCTTGGGTAGTTCCGAAATGATTCACCTTCTCATTCATCACCATAAGTTTTGAGGCAAATTTTATCGAAAGATTCAACTCATGGGAGCTAATAATAACCGTTTTCCCTTTTTCGGCTACAAGTTTCTTCAAAAGCTTAAAAATTTGAACGGTATGATATAGATCAAGGTGGACCGTTGGTTCGTCCAAAATCATAATGGGAGTATCTTGGGCAAGAGCTCGAGCAATCAGTACTCGTTGCTTCATTCCATCACTCAATTCATAGATTTTTTTCTCCTTAAATTCATAGGTTTCGGTATCAATCATTGCCTTCTTGACAATCTCCTTATCTGCTTCGGATAAATTATCAATCCAGTTGGTATAAGGTTGTCTCCCTAGGGCAACAAGCTCTTGCACTGTTAGTTGGTTCAATGGAATGGATTCCGTGAGTACGACGCTAATGACCGGTGCCAATTGTTTGGAAGAATAGCCTCCTAAATCTGTATTCAGTAATTGAATATTACCGTCAATCGGATTTAATTCTGTGGTTAACGTTTTTAGGAAGGTTGATTTTCCTATTCCGTTTTTACCAAGAATGGCAATAAAATCTCCTTCGAATATGGATACCTCAATCCCTTCACTAATTACCACTGGTTTGTTCTTTGAAGGATACCCAATAGATAGATTCTTAGATGATATGATGGATTTCTTCGTAGTCAATTAGATGAATATTTTCTTCTTTTTTATGAGTAACCAAATCACGACTGGTGCTCCAAATATGGAAGTGATGGCATTAATTGGTAAGGTGATTTCATTGTTTGGCAATTGGGCAATGATATCACAAATCAACAAAATGATGGCGCCTAAAATTGCTGAACTGGGTAATAAAATCTTATGATTGGAGCTATCAAATAACAATCGTGCAATATGCGGAACTGCAAGCCCAATAAAGGCAATGGGTCCTACAAAGGCAGTGATAACACCCGTGAAAAGACTTGTTATTATCAATATTTGTGTTCGGTTGCCTTTGGTGTTCATTCCCAGGCTTTTTGCATAGTTCTCACCCAATAACAAACTATTTAAAGGTTTGATTAATCGGATGGAGTACATCAAGGCTGCCAAAAAAACAATTGACAATATAAACACTTGATTCCAGCTTAAATTGGCTAGGCTTCCAAATCCCCAGAAAATGAATTGCTGTAATTTATCGGCATCACTGAAGTAAGATAAAACACTAATAATAGCCGCCGCGAAACTGCTAAACATCAATCCGATAATTAAGATAGACATGGTATTTTTAATCTTGTTGGAGGCCAAAAGTACAGAAAGCAATACTAAAAACGCCCCCAAACTTGCGGCAACAGGCAAGGCCCAATCCATAGCGACGCTTGTTAAGAGTCCGCCTAATAAACCAGCTCCTAAAATCAATAATGCTACGCCTAAACTAGCTCCTGATGAAATTCCTAAAATAAAAGGTCCGGCTAAGGGATTTCTAAACAAGGTTTGCATGAACAAGCCAGAAATGGCAAGTCCCGCACCTGCAATACAAGCAGTGATGGCTTTGGGAATTCTAAAATCCATTACGATGATTCTCCAACTGTCTGAAACCGTCGGGTCATTGAAAATCGATTTCAATATGGCATTCAAGGGAATATCAACCGATCCCAAACGAATGTTCAATAAAAAAAAGAGAATCAGCCCAAGGGATAGGAAAAGAAATGGTATGCCAAAGCTTTTTGTTTTCATCAAGCCCTTATGCCAATTTGGATTTAAGAAAATCGGTTAGTTTCTGAATAGCTAGCCCGCGATGCGAAATTCTATTCTTGTCTGCCTCACTCATTTCGGCAAATGTTTGATCAAATCCTTCTGGTATAAAGACAGGATCGTAGCCAAAACCTTTGGCTCCTCGCTTTTCTTCGATGATTCGTCCTTTACAAATGCCTTCAAAGAAAAACTCTTCATTGTTTAAGTTCAAACAAATGGCGGTTCGAAATTGAGCCTTTCGATTGGTTTTACCATCTAGTTCACCCAATAATTTTTCAATATTATTCTCGGCATTGGCAGGTTCACCAGCATATCTAGCGGAATATACTCCGGGTCTACCGTCGAGTGCTTCCACTTCCAAACCAGTATCATCAGAGAAACAATCGACCTCGTAATTGTCTCTAATGTGGTTGGCCTTTAATTTGGCGTTCCCTTCAAGAGTATCTTCGGTCTCTTCAACATCGTCAAAACAATTGATGTCTTTTAAACTTAATAGTTGGATTTCTGGAGGTAACATTTTTTGAACCTCAAAGAGTTTATTTTGATTGTTGGTGGAAAAAACCAATTTCATTTGTGTCAAATTTGCCAAACAAAAGTACCAAAATTTATTACTTTTATTCCATAATATTTGGATTTCATGATTTTTAGCATTTGTTCAAAACCATTGTCAATAAAGGATTGTCGTGTAAATGTCGGGTTAAAATGCATGAAAATAATTTGTGAAACTAATCCTTGAAACTAACATTGCATGAAAAATCAAAATCCATTTATTATGAAACAGCCTGAATTAGGAAAAAGGATTTCCGAACTCAGAAAATCAAAAGGACTAACTCAAGAAGAACTTGTTGAAAAGTGTAATATCAACGTTCGAACCATTCAGCGTATCGAGGCCGGTGAGGTGTCACCTCGCAGTTATACCGTAAAAGCTATTTTAGATGCTTTGGGTGTTGAAACCGAAACCGTTTTTCAGACAAACAACGAAGATGGAGTGACTCTCATTTCAGAAGAGGGAATCCAAAAATTGAACATTAGTTGGATCGCTGGAATATTCTTCATCATTCTTTCAGTACTGGGTGTGTTGGGTGAAGTTTATTTTTGGGACAGTATGGTCATTTCAGAAGAACTCATGTATCGCTTGCCCTTCAATGTGCTCTACCTTATTGTTGTTATTTTATTCTTAAGGGGATATAAGGTATTGGGGCAACATTTTTCCAAACCAATTTTAGTTAAAGCGGTTAGGGCCTATATCATTTTGGAAGTTCTTATCAGTCTGTATACTGTTTTCACCGTTTTTCTTGAAACTGATTTGATCCAAGTTGAGGTGCTTCAAGGATTACCAGTTATTATAGTTCTGGGGATCGCAGAATTAATATTAGGATTAGGAATCAGATCTTTACGAGAGGATTTAGGGGCATTTGCCAATATCATTGGAATCGCTAAAATCGTTAATGGTTGCTTGTTGATATCGGTGCTTTTTTCCTTCTTCGGATTGATACTCGGAATTCCAATTTTGGTACTGGAAATCATCTTTATTCACGGAATTAGTACAAATAAAAAATACAGTTATTCATGATGATAGGGTTCGTTTCGTAGGATTGTAAAGGCTCTATATACCTGTTCAACTGCGAAAATTCGAATCATTTGATGTGAAAAGGTCATTTTAGAAAATGAAATTTTTCCATTGGCCTTTTCATATACTTTATCCGAAAAACCATAAGGTCCTCCAATGGCAAATACCAATTGTTTTAATCCGGAGTTCATTTTCTTTTGAAGGTATTTTGAAAATTCGATAGAGGTAAAGTCTTTTCCTTTATCGTCTAGTAAAATCAGCTCATCCGTTGACTGTAGACTGGTCAAAAGGAGCTCTCCTTCCTTTTCCTTTTGAAGTTTTTCAGACAAGTTCTTGGCGTTTTTAATATCAGGAATGATCTGCAATTCAAATTTGATGTAATGCTTTAACCGTTTCTGATATTCATCCAACAAGGCTTGAATGGCCTTATTATCAGTCTTACCAATGGCAATTACTTTAATCTTCATGGCTCAAAAGTACAAATTCAATTTCCGATTTCTCCCAAAGGCAATTGGATATTCTCTTGTCTTTGTTATTTTTACCATAGATATACTTCCAATGATTACGAAGCAACAATTTA
>CAYFJL010000194.1:0-6083 GCA_964343335.1 uncultured Polaribacter sp.
TCCACTTTTTAATTTGATCAACAGAAACGTTTTTAAATTTTTTGGCAATCAACCAAAGAGAATCACCATCCTTAACTACATAAATATCGTACTTTTTATTCTTTACGCTAGCACTTGAGCTTTTTGAGGGCTTCTTTTTTGGCTTCACATAGCGTGATGCAGGAATTTTTCGAGGAAAAATATACAGACGTTGACCAACTCGAAGCCTACTGCTTTTCATTCGATTCCACCGCTTGATTTGGCTCACACGAACTCCGAATTTACCCGCAATCTTTCCAAGGTAATCTCCACTTCGAACACGATAAGAAATGCGCTTGTCCATTTCAAAATACTTTGGCAATGGTTTTTCTCGATTCTTATCTTCTTCATCGGCAAGGGCATAAAGCGCTTTTTCCTTATCTAAAAACTCGATGATTTTGCTTGTAGGTAGTCGTAATGCATAATTCTTCCCCTCCACAAAAGGAATGATATTTAATTTGTAGGACGGATTCAATGCTTCAATCTTCTCCTCATCTAAACTGATTACTTGCGCAATTTGATCAAAGGAAACGGTTCTTTTGATCCGCACGGTATCGGTTTGAAAGTTGAAATATTCAGGTACTTCAGGATAGATCTTATGCTCTTCGGCATATTTAAAAATGTACAATGTCGAATAGAAAGCTGGCACGTATCCCGCTGTTTCAGTGGGTAAAAATGGCCTGATATTCCAATAATTCTTGTATCCTCCGGAACGCTTGATCGCTTTACTTACATTTCCTGGACCTGAATTATAGGCAGCCAATGCCAAGTCCCAATCGCCAAATATTTTGTACAACTGACTCAGATATTTGCAAGCCGCAATGGTTGCTTTTTCCGGATTGTATCGTTCGTCAACATAAGAACTCACATTCAAATCAAATTGTTTTCCTGTACCGTACATAAACTGCCACAATCCAGAGGCACCCACCCTAGATCTTGCTCTAGGTCTTAAGGCCGACTCAACAATAGCAAGGTACTTCATTTCCAAAGGAATGTCATACTGATCTAAATACCCCTCAAACATTGGAAAGTAATAACGGGCTTTGGCCATTAAAGCTGGATAGTATTTCTTTCGATAGCGCAAATAGCTATTGATTACTTTCTCCAAAGCGGGATTAAACTCCAAATTGAATGGTGTTTCGGCATTGAGCGTACTCAATCTAGATTTCAATAAATCGGTAGTCAAGGTCAATTGCTCACTTCCGACAAGATCCTTGTCATCAATGATGTACTCAAGGGTATCAATTAAAGGCGAACTAAATTTTTCATCAACCAATAAGCTATCAATTCGTTTTAAGTCTTCATCAGTGAATAAGTCTTTTGTATCTGGACTACCAATCGAATCTTTAGCAATGTAAATGGTGTCTTTCCCTCTAATGATGATCGAATCTTTCCGCTGTTGGGCAAAAAGGGTGATGGAAGAAAACAAAAATAAAATGAATGTTCTCATTGATTAAAATTCAAGTTCTAAAGCGATGGGGCAATGATCTGAATGTTTGGCTTGGGTAAGAATGTAAGCTCTATCAATATTATCTTTTAATGGCTCGGACACCATGGCATAATCCAAACGCCAACCTTTGTTGTTGGCTCTTGCATTGGCGCGATAACTCCACCAAGAGAATTCCTGTTTATCCGGATTTTTAAATCGATAACTATCAATAAAACCACTTTGAATAAACTCACCTATCCAGTGTCTTTCTTCTGGCAAAAATCCGGAGACCCCTTTCATTTTCGGATTGTGAATATCAATTTCTTCGTGACATATATTGTAATCGCCACAAACGATGATGTTGGGAATCGATTTTCTCAACTCGTTCATATAGGCTTGGATTTCATCCATATAATTGAGCTTGAAATCAAGACGATCTAAATTCGTTCCTGAAGGCAAATACATACTCATCACAGAGCACTCTTCAAAATCTACGCGAAGGTTTCTTCCTTCGAAATCCATGGTTTCGATTCCTGTGCCGTATTCAACGTGATTTGGTTCTGTTTTGCAAAAGATGGCAACACCTGAATAACCTTTTTTCTCGGCAGAAAACCAGTATTGATATGGATAGCCAGCCTTTTCAAATTCAGAAGCATCGACTTGTTCTTTTTGAGCCTTGGTTTCTTGAATACAAATCACATCTGGGTTCGCTGCTTTTAACCAATCAATGAATCCTTTTTTTAAGGCTGCTCTTATTCCATTGACGTTGTACGAAATAATCTTCATTTATTCTTTTATAATGGGTTCTTTGAGTAAAAACCAAGTGATTTGTTTTTTCGAACCTGTTTGGGTTTTGAATGCTCTTACTCTCGGGCTCAATAGAAATCCAATTCCGCCTGCAATGGAACCTCTTAAAAGTGGTTCTTTCATCCCAAAAAGGTTATCGAGAATAAACATTAAAATAAACACCAAAACGGCCATGACCACATAGGGTCTCTGAGCAATTTTTTCAATCATTATAACTGCATTTCTGGAATATCTCCATTAATAATTAATTCTCCTTCGGTCGCTTCTTTTATTTGTTCTACCGAAACGCCTGGCGCTCTTTCCAAAAGGTGGAATGCACCATCTTTTACATCTAATACCGCTAGATTTGTAACAATCTTCTTGACACATCCTACCCCTGTTAATGGCAAGGAACATTCTTTCAATAATTTGGATTCACCCCGTTTGTTGGTGTGCATCATAGCGACGATGATATTCTCTGCAGAAGCCACCAAATCCATAGCTCCTCCCATGCCTTTTACCATTTTTCCTGGTATTTTCCAATTGGCAATATCTCCGTTTTGAGCTACCTCCATGGCGCCCAAAATGGTGAGGTGAACATGCTTCCCGCGAATCATAGAGAAACTTGTCGCTGAATCAAAAAAGCTTGCTCCTGGTAAGGTCGTTATCGTTTGTTTTCCGGCATTGATGATATCGGCATCTTCTTCACCTTCAAAAGGGAAGGGCCCCATGCCTAATACACCATTTTCACTTTGAAATTCTACTTCAATATCTTCTCTAACGAAGTTCGCCACCAATGTTGGGATTCCAATTCCAAGATTCACATAGTAGCCATCTTTCACTTCCTTTGCGATTCGTTTCGCAATTCCATTTTTGTCCAACATAATTTTAAAATTAAGTCTCGCGTGAGCGAACAGTTCGTTGTTCAATTCGTTTTTCGTAATGCTCTCCTTGAAAAATTCGTTGCACGAAGATTCCAGGAATATGAATTTCATTAGGGTTCAATTCGCCAACAGGTACTAACTCTTCTACCTCAGCGACAGTAATTGTGGCGGCACCACACATATTCGGATTGAAATTTCTTGAGGTTCCTTTAAAAATTAGATTTCCAGCGGAATCACCTTTCCATGCTTTTACAAAGGAAAAATCGGCCTCAAAAGCTTTCTCCAAAACATGCATTTTCCCATTAAAATCTCTGGTTTCTTTGCCTTCAGCTACTTCTGTACCATATCCGGCTGGTGTATAAAAGGCTGGAAAACCTGCTTGTGCTGCTCGACATTTTTCGGCGAGGGTTCCTTGAGGTGTTAGTTCAACTTCCAATTCTCCTGACAACATTTGACGCTCAAATTCATCATTCTCTCCAACGTAAGAGGATATCATCTTCTTAATTTGTTTTTCTTGCAAGAGAAGTCCCAATCCAAAATCATCAACGCCTGCATTATTGGAAATACAGGTTAGATTATTCACTTTTAATCGCACCAATTCGGCAATGGCATTTTCGGGTATTCCACACAATCCAAAGCCCCCTAACATTAAGGTCATTCCACTTTCAACTCCTTGGAGTGCCTCAGAAACATTTTTAACTTCTTTGTTTATCATAATTCTACTATGATTTAAAATTCAAAATCATCTGGATCTTCAATCTTTTTATCCTTTTCATCCTTTTTATCACAGTCTAAATTGATGGATAAAAATTCTGGTTTTTCAAAGTCCTGTTTACTTACCTTGAGCGTCTTATCAGCGTAACACTTCTTCATAAACAATGCCCAGGTCGGCAGCGACATGGTGGCACCTTGACCCAATGCGATTCCTTCAAAGTGAGTGGCTCTATCTTCTCCGCCTGTCCATACTCCCGTAACCAAATTCGGTACAATTCCCATAAACCACCCATCTGATTGATTTTGAGTGGTTCCTGTTTTTCCCGCAATCTCGTTATCAAATTTATAAGGGAAGCCCGTATTTGCCTTGGGTAATCCAGTTATATCTGTTCTCAATCGAATTCCAGATCCCGACATCGTAACACCTTTCAATAAGTCTATAATGACGTAGGCCGATTCTTCACTCAATACCTCTCGAGTTTCAGGTACAAATTCTTGCAAAACTGTTCCGTTTTTGTCCTCAATTCGAGTCAAAATCATCGGACTAATATGTAATCCTTTGTTGGCAAAGGTACTGTAGGCACTTACCATTTCATACAAAGACAAATCGAGCGCTCCTAAGGCAATTGACGGGTTGGCTTGGATCTTAGTTTGAATACCTGAGGATTCTGCCAATCGCACCACATTTCGAGGCGCTACCTGATCAATAAGGTTTGCTGTGACAACGTTAGTTGAGGTAGCCAAAGCATTTCTCAAGGTCATCATTCCGCCATACTTGTCGTTTGAGTTCTTAGGTGTCCATTCCTCCGGAATTCCGTATTTCCCCATGGGGATGGTGTACTTGGTGTTTGGTAATTCATCACATGGCGATTTGCGCAATTGATTGATGGCGGTTGCATACACAAAGGGTTTGAATGTAGATCCAACCTGTCTCTTTTGTTGTGCTACCGCGTCGTATTTAAAGTGTTTGTTATCAATTCCACCCACCCATGCTTTGATATGACCTGATTGCGGCTCCATCGCCAACAATCCAGAACGCAAGAAGTGTTTGTAGTATCGAATCGAATCATTGGGTGACATGATGGTATCGCGATATCCCTTCCAAGTAAAGATTTTCATCTCCACTTTGGTTTTGAAAATGTTATCAATTTCTTTGCGTGATTTTCCGGCTTGCTTTAGTCGCTTGTATCGATCTGAATTTTTCTTAGCTCGTTCGTAAATACCGCGAATTTGATCGCGTTCTAAATCATAAAAAGGAGCCGTTCGGTTGCCTCTTTGTTCACGAAAAAAGTACTGTTGTAAATTGGCCATATGCTCACTTACCGCCTCCTCAGCATACTTTTGCATACGTGAATCTATGGTAACGTACACTTTTAATCCGTCTTTAAAAATATTGAACTTCTCTCCATTGGGTTTCGGGTTGTTATTCACCCAAGTTCGCAATACTTTTTGAAGATGGGCTCTGAAGTAGGTTGCATATCCGTCACTGTGACTTTCTGGAGTAAAGTTAATTTTTAGCGGTAGACTTTGCAGCTCTTTCATTTTCACTTCAGATATGAATCCGTTTCTTGCCATTTGAGCAAAAACCACATTTCTTCGCTGTAATGATTTTGCCTTGGAGCGCTCTCTATGCGGATTGTATTGTCTCGGGTTCTTCAACATCGCTACCAAGATGGCGGATTCTTGAAGATCTAAATCTTTAGCTTCCTTCCCAAAATAAATTCGAGAGGCAGAGCGTATTCCAATGGCATTAAATAGGAACCCTTGCGTGTTCAAATACATCGCAATGATTTCATTTTTGGTGTATTGTCTTTCCAGCTTAATGGCCACAATCCACTCTTTTGCCTTTTGAGTGATCCTTTTAAAAATATTTCGAGAAGCTCTTTTGGTAAATAAATTCTTAGCCAACTGTTGGGTGATAGTACTAGCACCTCCATCGCGCCCGAGTTTGATTACGGCTCTTGCAGTACCTCTAAAATCGATTCCAGAATGTTCATAAAAACGTTCATCTTCGGTAGCAACCAAGGCATTCACCAATCCTTCTGGTAATTCTTTAAATTGAATCGGTGTTCTGTTCTCAGTTGCATATTTCCCGATGGTCACCCCATCGGCAGATATCACCTCCGTGGCGAGATTGGTTTGTGGGTTTTCAAGTTCTTCGAAAGTTGGTAACTCTCCAAAACTTCCTGTAGATGCTAAGAAAAAAAGCAATAAAACAGATCCTAGGCCTGCCAATAAAAGTCCCCAAAACC
>CAYFJL010000195.1:0-5841 GCA_964343335.1 uncultured Polaribacter sp.
TTGATAATTTTTTCAAGAGACTTTTGTGCACGTTGATCTCTTAATTTTCGCATGGCCTTAATAAGCTTAATTTGTACTATTGGCTTGTCTTCTTTTTCTAAAGCTTTTATTAAATTCTTTCTAACTTTTTCATTTTTAGGAAATTGCATCAATGCATCGATGGAAGCGATTTGAACATTGGCATTTTGATCATTTAAAACGATATGAATCAATCGGTCTAAAATTCTATCGTCTTCCTTTTTGTATTCGTCATTGAATGCATAGACGCCCTCTAGTCGTTTTCCTGCAGATTCATTCTCGAGATTTGCTAGCAATACCATCTCTTCTTCGGTAGCTACATTGGATGTGGAATACCAAAACCCGAAGGTCATCAGCAATAAAATGGATGCCGCAATACTCCATATTCTAAACGGACTCACCTTCTCTTCTTTGGAAACCGAATGCAATTCTGCCTTTAATCGACTTTCAAAACTCGCATCTGAACCTTCAGAAATCTGTTCAGAGTTTTTAAATCCGTCTTTATTGTTCTTAAAATATTCTTCAACGTTCATAATCGTGATATTTTTGTATCAATTCGAGTAATTGTTGTTTTCCTCGTTTGTATTGATTTCGAACCGTGCTTTCCTTGATTTGTAGCATCTCTCCTATCTCTCGGTGGTTGTAATCTTCAATTAAATAAAGAGTCAACACAATTCGGTATTTTTCTTTCAATTCATTGATGGCCTTTTTTACAATTCCCACTGGGACCTGAGGATCAATTTGAATTTCTTCCTCTGTGGTATTTTCAATCACCACTTCTTGATCGACGATTTGGATTCTCTTATCCATTCGAAGCTTATCTAGCGATTTGTTGGTTACAATTCGCTTCAACCATCCGCCTAAATTCGCTTCGTCTTGTATTTGATGGATTTTTTGAAACCCAACAATAAAGGCATCTTGTACCAAGTCTTCTGCATTCTCTCGATTGTTTAAAATTCGATATGCCGCACCATACATCATATTTTTATAGCTGTTATACACAAACATTTGAGCTTGGTAATCGTTTTGTTTACAGCGTTTGATAAGTTGGTCAGTGTTCAAAATCGAATTTTTCACTTGGTCTTACATTCTTAGAACGTAAGTTATCAAAATGTGTCGCATTTTTTCTTTAGAAAATTATAAAACAAAAAAAGCCGCTCAACTGAGCGGCTTTATCCAATTATATCTTTCATCTTAAATTCCTTGAAAATCAGTGTCCATTTTCAGGTAATCTAAGAATTCTTGTTTTGTTTCTTTCTGTTTGAATTTTCCTCCGAACTCAGCAGTAATGGTGCTACTTTCAATGTCCTTTACTCCTCTAGAGTTCACGCATAAATGTTTTGCATCAATCACACAGGCCACATCTTGGGTACCCAATGCTTCTTGCATGGACTGCACTACTTGCATGGTCAAACGCTCTTGAACTTGCGGACGTTTTGCAAAATATTCTACAATACGATTCATTTTAGATAGTCCAATTACCTTACCGTTAGAGATATACGCCACATGAGCTCTACCTACAATTGGTAATAAGTGATGTTCACATGTAGAATACACCACGATATTCTTCTCAACCAACATCTCTCCGTAATTGTAGTTATTATCAAAAGTCGAGG
This sequence comes from uncultured Polaribacter sp., assembly GCA_964343335.1. Classification (GTDB taxonomy): domain Bacteria; phylum Bacteroidota; class Bacteroidia; order Flavobacteriales; family Flavobacteriaceae; genus Polaribacter. The sequence continues at coordinate 1,635 of CAYFJL010000195.1, forward strand.
CTGAAGGCTTGTTATCCGGATGCAAACCCATAAAAATTTCATTCACATAAGCCTTTGCAACACGTTTTGGTGTTCCTTTGAGACTATCATCTGTCAAATCCATTCCTAGTGTTTCAAGAATATCCTTTACACTTTCTTCAATACGGGCAATTTTTTCTTCATTAGACAACTCAAAAGCATCGTCACGAAGTGGAGTTTTTGCAGAAGTACCGATGTGGTTTTCTCCTAACTCGTTGATTAAGTCTTCGTTATTGTTCGTTGTTACTTCGATCATCCTATCTTTAAATTAGGGTGCAAATTTACGACTTATTTGCAGATTATTGATTGCAAGCCGCTATCAATTCGTCCAAGCTCACAGACTTTTGCAAATTATTAACTCTATCCTTCAAATCAAATTCACCCGTCCTAACAGACGAAATCACAAATGGAATATCTCGTTTGTCTGCATATTTCCATTGCTTTTTCTGCTGATTATTACTCTGGGCCAAATCCGGATAGATTTCGGCATTAATCCCTTCCGAACGTAATCGTTGAATCGCTTTCAATTTGTCTAACACTTCGGCTTCATTAAAATTTAAGAATAGCACTTGTGGTTTAGAAATAGTAACTTCATCAAAAAGACCAAGCTCTTCCAAAACCAAGTAAATACGATCCAATCCGAAGGAAATACCTACACCGCTCACGTCTTTCAATCCGAAGATTCCTGTTAAATCATCATAACGACCGCCACCACCAATGGATCCCATTTTCACAGTATCTGGTGCCGCTACTTCAAAGATAGCTCCCGTGTAGTAATTCAATCCTCTCGCCAAGGTGACATCAAGCTCTAAAGTCGCTGTTTGCAAACCAATGGCTTCCACATTATTCATTACGAATTGTAGTTCTTCAACTCCTTTGGTTCCTTCTGCAGAATTTGCTAAAAGGCTTGCAAGTGTTTCAATTTGCTCGTCATTTGATCCTGTTAATCTAAACAAAGGCCTTACTTTTTCAATGGCATCCTCAGAAATTCCTTTGGATAACATTTCTTTTGTTACGCCCTCTTCACCAATTTTGTCGAGCTTATCAAGAGCTACCGTAAAATCGATAAGCTTATCACTCGCACCGATTACCTCTGCGATTCCAGATAAGATCTTTCGGTTGTTCAATTTAATCCGAACACCCTGCAGGTTCAACTTCGTAAAAACCGTATCGTACAATTGAATAAACTCAATTTCCTGCAACAATGAATTACTTCCAACCACATCAGCATCACACTGGTAAAACTCTCTAAAACGTCCTTTTTGAGGCCTATCGGCTCTCCAAACTGGTTGCATTTGATAACGCTTAAAAGGAAAGGTAATATCATTTTGATGTTGTACCACATATCTAGCAAAAGGTACTGTTAAATCATACCGTAAAGCTTTCTCTGAAATTCTTGGAGTAACCTTTCCACTATCTTTTTTAGCCAATAAGTTCTCATCTACTTTCGATAAGAAATCTCCAGAATTCAGAATCTTGAAAATCAATCGATCTCCTTCTTCCCCATATTTCCCCATCAAGGTTGATGAGTTTTCAAAACTTGGTGTTTCGATAGGTTCAAATCCGAATGTGGCAAAAGAATTCTTAATCGTATCCATGATGTAGTTACGATAGGCAATTTCTCTTGCTGAAAAATCTCTTGTTCCTTTTGGAATGCTTGGCTTCATAAATTCAATTATCTGTTATCAGTAATCAATTATCAATTATCTGTGAACAATCGTCCAATCTACAATGAAATTGATTTGTTCGATTTTTTTAATAATTCCGAATGCAAATATCGTTAAATCTGTAATTTCTCTTAGGAATTCAACTCTTTATTTTGATGCTTCAAGCTATACAACGAAGCATTGAGTTCGAAACCAAGTAGCAGGATGATGGAATTCAACCAAACAAACAACATCAAGATTAATAGGGTTCCGATAGAGCCGTACAGTTGATTGTATTGGGCAAATTTGAGGACGTAGATTCCGAATAGGTAAAAACTAAAAAGCGATAAAAAAGTGGTCAACACAGCTCCTGCGGAGAAAAAACGTATTTCTTTTCCTTGTTTGGTTCCATAGCGAAACAGTAAAGAGACAATTGTGAAAATCATTAATAAGAAGAGTAATCCCCGTCCGTAATAAAAGAGATTCAAGTCGCTCGTGTCAATCCATCCAATTTCATCAATTTTAGCCAAGGCTACTTGATACAAAATCACCAAGGTGATGGTAATGATCAAGAAGAGCGAAGTCAATAACGATACGCCCAAAGAGATAAAATAAGATCGAAAAATATTTCGGAATTCTTTGACGTGATAGGAATACTCAAAACCACTAAAAATAGCGTTGATTCCGTTTGTCATCAGGAAAATGGACAATAAAAAACCGAAAGATAACAATCCCCCGTATTGATTGTTTACAATATCACCCAATACCACATTCACAGCATCAAATGTTTTGGGTGGTAAAATGTCTTTGATAAAGGCGAACAATCCGTCTTGAAAACCCTCTATGGGTATGTACGGAATTAGAGTCAAGATAAAGAGCATGAAAGGAAAGATGGCCATGAAAAAACTAAAAGCTATTCCCCCTGCCCTCGTCGTAAGCGCTCCTTCCACGATACCGATGATATACATTTCAAGCACATCATAGAGCGACATTCCTTCGAGTCCAGGTATTTTCACCTTCTTCCCAAACCTCACAAGGAGGTTTAGAACTGGAATCTTATCTAATTTTTGTTCTATTTCTTTACTCAACTTTTATTTGATGTTTGACTAATAGTCCTATGAGGTTCTCTTTGCTAAACCTTGCTACTTTCAACTTATTTTGTTCTGGGTCAATTTCAAAATTAATGGCTGTTTCAAAATTGGCTTTTTCAAGATCACTTCGTTCAAAGGTGGCATTTTTCAAGTTGCAGTTTAAAAAAGAGGCTTCTTTCAGAACTGCATTTGTAAAATCCACGGAAATCAAACTACAGGAATCAAAAATAGTTTTTGACACATTTAAACCGTAAAAGGAACTGTAATCTAGGTTACACCCTTTGAATCCCATGTCGAGAAATAGCGGATCAATTTCATCAAATCGCACTCCCATAAGTTTACACTTTTCAAAACGAACTTCCTTAAAAGTGCTTGTATTTACAATGGCATTACTGAAATCACACTCTATAAATTCACACTCCATGAACTGAATATTAGATGCGTGAACTTCAGAAAAGTTACAGTTTACAAAGGTACAATTGTCGTATTCACCCTTTACGAGTTTGGTTTCTGAGAAATCAATATTCTCGTAGGTTTCATCGTCAAAAAATGGTTTCGACATTATACGGCTTTTAAACTTAAATCCATGTTATATACGGAGTGCGTCAAGGCTCCTGTTGAAATGTAATCAACGCCACAATCGGCATATTTTCGTAGCGTGTCCTCATTAATTCCGCCCGAAGATTCGGTCAAACATTGATCGCCAATTAAGGCCACAGCTTTTCGAGTATCTTCGTAGTTAAAGTTATCAATCAGAATTCGATATACGTCCTGATGCTTTAGGATTTCTTTGATTTCTTTTAAATTCCGAGCTTCCACAATGATCTTTAAATCCAGGTCATTTTTTGAAAGGTAGTTTCTCGTTTTAGTGATTGCCGCTTCGATTCCGCCTGCAAAATCAATGTGGTTGTCTTTGATCATGATCATGTCGTACAAAGCAAATCGATGATTCTCGCCACCTCCAATTTTTACCGCCCATTTTTCTAATGCACGGATTCCAGGGGTCGTTTTACGAGTGTCCAACACTTTGGTTTTGGTACCTTCCAACAATTTCATGTAGGAATGAGTTTTAGTCGCAATGGCACTCATTCGCTGCATCGCATTTAAGACCAATCTTTCGGCCTTTAAAATACTTTGAGATTTCCCCGATACAAAAAATGCAATGTCTCCATAGTAAACTTCCGCCCCGTCTTCCAAAACAGTTTCTATCCTTAACTCTGGATCTACATATTGAAAGACAAGCTTTGCAAATTCGATTCCGGCAATAATGCCCTCGTCTTTCACCAATAGCTTGGCTTTTCCCGTTGCATTCTCTGGAATACAGGCTAATGAACTGTGATCTCCATCTCCAACATCCTCTCTAATTGCGTTGGAAATGATAAGATCTAGTTCGTTGTTAAATTGTTGCTTCGTAATCATTGGAAGTATATCTATGGTAAAAATAACAAAGAC
>CAYFJL010000196.1:0-5781 GCA_964343335.1 uncultured Polaribacter sp.
CGAGCCGTTCGAGTATCAAAAAATTGTCCATTTTGTTTCTTTTTAAAGATTGGAAATGAACAAAAGCGCTTTTGTTTTCTTTTTAAGAATTCTTTGGATAAAGATAAAAAGAGGGTAGAGGAAAAGTAAGATTGTACGATAAGTTTTATTCACAAATATCTGATGTGCTGGCTTTTATATCAAAACAGTTCAGACTAAACAGCATTGATGAATCCTTAGATTTATTTGGTTTTATTTGATACCAAATAGACCTATTCTCTAAATGGCCAAATAGACGATTTAATAGAAAAAATTGGGGTTATCAACAATTAAGACTAGGGGAATTCGAAAACGGGTACTTTAAAAAAGGTAGATTTTCGTATTTGGATGTTTCAAGTTTTAATGCCTCTGGCATAAAGTCAAACATATTTTGGGAATCGTTCCTTTCAGTGATTATTCCCCAAGCCGTACAATATTCTAGTCTTTTAAATTTAATTACTAAAATATTCGCCATCAGACACCGGCTCAAGCCATTCTGTGGGGCCATTTTCGCTACTGGAAACTGCGATGTGCGAGAAATCACTGTTAGGGCTTGCTCCATGCCAGTGCGGGGTGTCCGGAGGGCATTTTACCGCATCGCCTTTACGCAACATTCTTTTGGAATGACCTTTTTCCTGGTAGTACCCTTCCCCGTCAATCACTATGAGCAATTGTCCTGCAGGGTGTGAGTGCCAATTTGTTCTTGTCCCCGGCTCAAACCTTACATTCCCGGCATACATAGCATTAAGGCTATCTGACTCTGCAAGCATAGTAAGCCAAGCGATGCCAGTGAAATTGTCGTTATCAATTTTTATTCCGTCAGGAAAAATGGAAACGTCTTCTACCAGAGGCTCTTTCTTCTTACTACACGCCGTAAGAACTAAACTAAAAGTTATAACCAAGTAAAATATTCGTTTTGTCATCTTAAAATGTTTTTTGCCCTTAGACATTATTCACGGTTTTCAAGTATTTGTCCTAAAATTGAAAGTGCAGATTCCGCTTTTTCTTTCCCTGCCGTGGTCTCTATTAACCGAGTGAAACCCTCCAATTGTTCTGGCTGCCAACCTACATTGAGCGAAAGGTTGTAATGACTTCTAAGCATAGGTTCCAAGGCTCCCAAACTGGCAATAACCGATATGGTCACCAGCTCCCGCTGTTTGTAACTGATTACATCCCGCTCAAACACATCCGCAAAAAGATGTTCCTTAAGGAATCTATCAATCTCGGGCGAAAATTTTTGATATTCCGGTTTCTCCTCCAATGGTCTTCCGACAAGTTCTTCCAAAATAGTCTTTCCACGTTCATACTTGGTTTCTGAATCGCTGATGGATGAGGCTTCTGGGCCCCAATCATCTTCAATTCCTTTCGATTTTCTTTCTTTCAACACTTTGATAAGGGTTTGTAAACCGCGTATACTTCTCGGAAATCCGGCATATGCGTAAAGATGTACTAAGATCTCCTTTGTTTCATTAATAGTAAGATCATTATTCAATCCTTCATTGAGTACATCCATAAGCTGCACCAAATTACCTTGGGCGGTATGGCTAGCAATTTTGACAATGCTTTTTTCTTGGTCTGATAAACCTTCGTCGCTTAATATGATTTGTTGAGCATTGGAATGAAAACCAATAGTGAAGACTAATAATAACAACAATGTTGTAATCTTAAAGTGACTTTTTGAAATCATAGGAATTTTAGGTTTTGGAAAAGTTTTAGTCGAAGGAAAGGTAATTTATTCCTCGAGTTTTTCTGCCACGCTATCATAATATTCTTGGGTAACTACCTCCGTCCAAGTGGTAGGTTGTTCTCCGCCATAGATGGCCAGATAGGTTACATCACTGTACTTAGTAGATGAGTGCCAGTGCTCGATGCCCTTTTTGCATCGTATCACATCACCTGCTTTAAGAATCACAGGGTCTTTTCCTCTTTCTTGATAATATCCTTCGCCGTTTACATAAATCAGGACTTGCGATGATGAATGTTTATGCCAGTCCAAAGTTGAATTCGCCTTGAATGTTGCTTTAGTAATGTTGAATTCGGTTTCCTCATCGGCCTGAAGTACACCGTTTAACCAAGCTTCCCCTATGTAATGAGTGTTTGGAGCCTTAAAGCCTTCTTCGTGGTATGAAGACACTTTGTAGTCGCTCTGCTGGGCAAATATGCAAATAGGAAGAACAAATAGTACTGTATTAATTAGATTTTTCATTTTTATGATTTTTAGTTCAATTCTTTTTTAACTAGCCACTTATACATTAGGTTGGCTATTACTTGATTGTTCAAATCGGACATTGGAAAGTGTGTGTTTCCTTTTATTCCTTTTTCCGGCAATACAACAAGTGTTACATCCCCTCCGGCATCATTTACTGCTTGTGTCCACTTGCGCGCCATCAAAAGGGCTGCACGCCATTGCTCTTGGCCAGGATTTTCTACTTCGGTTTCCGGAATATAATCCCCATAGTAAATAATGATAGGAATTTTGGTGAGATTTTCAAATTTCTCCATAGCGACGCCGCGGGCACGCAACGTACCGCCAACATATGATATAGGCTCTGGAACATTACCTTCAGGAAAAACAAAATTACTTCCGGGTTCAAAGGACACTATAGCCTTTATGTTTTCGTTTTCCATTGCTGTAAGCCATCCTTGCCCTCCGCTATGGGAATGAGTAACCAAAACACCATTGCCTATCTTGTCGAACAGCGCTGAAACGGCATCAATGTTAAGATTGATATTTAAGGGTCCCGTATCCGGTGTGCTCTGACGAAAGAACTGATCAAGTGCTTTAGGGTCTTTGGAAAATTGTATGTCCGGATAGAATTCCTTTCCCTCACCCATTCTAAAAATTCCGAACCAAAGTTGGTCTTCTGTTCTGGCCTCTAGTGACCCAGCTTCCAAACTTTGACCTGCAAGGCCTCGTCTCGGTTGGTCCAATAAATAGACGGGAAAGCCTTTTCTTAGGAAAGTGCTCTGGAAGCCTTCACGACCGTCCGGCGTACTTTGCCAAGTACGCATAGACTGCCCATATCCGTGCCAAAATACCAGAGGGAGGTCTCTAGCATCTGCTGGAATTTGATAGAACACTGATGCGTGATCACCGTGCAGAGTTTGTCCTTCCGTGTTTTGATCTGTAGGATTAAACGCTCCGTGAGCAATAGGATCAAAGGTTCCGGGGGTTTCTTTGATGCTGCCTCCTACAGCGAACGTACCCTGTTCCTTAATAACAAGGAAAGTGCTATCCGAAGCATTGAAAGTTAAGCGGGATGTTTGATTGCTGCTCTGGTTCTGTTTGCATCCCACAAAACAAAAAGACAATGATAGAAATAGTAACAATCCTCTCATAAGACTTCATTTAATGTATTCATAAACAAAGGTATCGATTCCCATTTTCGCTTCTTGTATATCAATTACGGTTTTACTAACCATTGTTACTGATTATTAGCATTAAGCTTGAATTATCGCAATGCTTTCAGCTATCTTTATTCTGAATTTAATCGGATAATGAAAAATACCCTTTATATCAAGTCGGTTGCAGATTACTGTAAGTTAAGAAATTATGAGGTTGAGCATCCTTTAATATGTGTTGTGGATTTTGATAAAGTGAATGAAACAGGCTACACCAATAAGGACTACGACGCCTTTCATTATCAATGCTACGCTATCTTTTTAAAGGATGCCAAAGGATGTAAATTGATGTATGGAGGGAAACCTTATGATTATGATGAAGGTACACTTGTTTTTATGGGTCTGAACCAAATCATAGAGTTTGGGAATTTAGATGCTGATTATGTACCAAAAGGATACGCGCTACTCTTTCATCCTGATCTATTGCTGGGGACTACCCTTGCTGAAAAAATACATCAATACAGTTTTTTCTCCTATACCTCAAATGAGGCGCTCCATCTTTCTTCAAAAGAGCGTAAAGTCATCCTTAGTTCAATAGAGAAAATACAATTTGAACTGGAGCAAAATATTGACAAACATAGCAAGCACTTGATTACTGCCAATCTAGAATTGCTTTTGGATTATTGTACCCGCTTTTATGACAGGCAGTTTATAACTAGGGAAGATGCAAATAAGTCATCATTACAAAAGTTTGATATACTTCTGAACGATTACTTTTCATCAGAAAAACCAAAAAAATATGGTTTGCCCTCGGTAGGCCACTTTGCTGAGCATCTACATCTGTCTCCGAACTATTTTGGGGATTTGGTCAAAAAAGAAACGGGAAAGTCTCCACAAGAACACATTCATCTAAAAGTGATTAACCTTGCGAAAGAACGTATTTACAATGCCGACAAAAATATATCGGAGATTGCCTATGAGCTAGGCTTTAAATATCCCCAGCACTTTAGCAGGATGTTCAAAAAAAGCACGGGATTCGCACCCAATGAATTTCGGAATCTTAATTGAGTCGTCATCAATTTCAACTAAGGTACAGATAACCCAACCTGTAACCGGAGAATTACCATGACAAAACTGTCCCTTAAAACGGTCTTTTTTTGAACCGGTTTTCTATTTCAAAAGTTCTGTTGTCATTCGGTCCCATTTGTGGTCTCCTTTATTTGTTTCGTTAACTGACCTTTAATTGGACTTAGATTCCTAAAACCAATACTGAGGCTAACACATGATGTAATAGATGTGATTCTTTTTCAAAGAATTATTCTAAAAAGGATTAAAAAACATTGAAATAGGGCACTTTTTATCAAATAATACCAACTTTAATTTAAAATCAGATTTGCGTGCAAATTGCGTGCAAATAAAAAAAGCTTCAAAAGTAAAAAACTCTTGAAGCCTTATAAAAACTGGTGGAGAATACCGGATTCGAACCGGTGGCCTCTTGCCTGCCAGGCAAGCGCTCTAGCCAACTGAGCTAATCCCCCAAAGAGAGCGCAAAATAACTACTTTTTTCTGAAAGTATCAAAATTTGCGCTACTTCCTTAATCTTTTTTAACGCTCAGGACCAATACAGGTATCTTCACAAAGAACTCCGACTTGGGAATCGTGTTCTTTTCCCAAAGCTTTTTAAAGAACCCACGCTTTCTTCGAAAAACACATAATATATCGGGCTGCTCTTTTTGGAAGTATTCCGTTACGCCCAAATACGTAGTTCCATTTTCGGTAATGGTCAACTGGGAGCTTAAATCCATCAAAGCGGTATTCACTTTTAAATCGTCCTCGGTGTATCCTGGTCTTTTCACCAACAGTAGACTGACTTCCGACCTGAACTTGTTTTTAATGATGATCAACGGGTTCAAAATGCTACTTCGCTTCAAGATTCCCGATCCAAACGCGGTCAATATCTTTTTTGCAGGCTTAAAAGTGGTTCCTTTAGGAACGATCAATGTGGGAATCTCGGTCTGTTTGATGATTCGACCTGAAGTATTCCCCAAATAAAGCTCCTCTTGGATATCGTTGCTTTTTGGGGCGATAATGATCAAATCGATGCCCAATTCCTTGTGTATACTCTTCAAACCGTCAATAATATCGCCGTTGTACGTGGCCATTTTAATGTCGATTCCCTTGGTGTCAACTTGGTCGATGACCTCCTTTAAATGTTCCTTACTGCTTTTTGCCACTTTTTCTTCCACATTGGCCAAGCTGCCCACCGCCGTAGTCACGGTGAACACATCCATCACAAAGACCTTGGCTCCGAATTCGGATGCAAAGTCGACCGCATATTGCAGGGTTTGATGTGAATCTGGAGAAGTTCCAATGGGTACAAGAATATTGTTCATGGTTTGGTGATTACGATTAAACCTTAAA
>CAYFJL010000197.1:0-5734 GCA_964343335.1 uncultured Polaribacter sp.
ATTTTTTCGACATGAAAAAGTTCGTTCTATCCGTATTTACACTTGTTTTTGCTGTCTCTTTTGTTGTAGCTCAGCGGAACGTTGCTGAGGTTACTCAAAGTGGTGACAATGGTAAAGCAAAGGTTGAGCAACAGGGTGCAGAAGTAGGCGTAGCTTACGTTGTGCAAACTGGAAACAAAAACTCTTCTGATGTTTTCCAAACCTTTGGTAGCGAGCCTCAAGCTAATGGTAATGCTAACCTGACTGATGTTCGTCAAACTGGTGATAACAACACTCAGAAGTCAAATCAGGTAGGTTACAAAAATTCATTGACCGTTAGGCAATCTGGTAACAACAACTTAGCTAATCTGATTAGCCAGACAACGTTCAATCCAGATGGAGCTACCAGTGAGCACTTTCAAATTCAGAGTGGTAATAACAACAGTGCTAAAGCAACAATTAAAGGTGCTGGTAACTATGGTAAGTCAGATCAGTCTGGTAACGGTAACAAGTCTACTATGACCCAAAACGGTTCATTTAGCACGGCCATGACTCTGCAAAGTGGTGACTTCAACACTGCTACTATCTTACAAGATCAGTTCAGAGAAGAGCTTGCAAAGATCAACCAAAGTGGTAACAATAACGTAGCGAACGTTATCCAGAACTAAAATGATTATCTCTTGTGTTTAAAAGGGAGGGGGAGGGATGCATTCTCTCCCCTTTTTCCAGGTTTTGAAACCAGCTGAATTTTATCGATTAAACAATTTACTCAGGAATTATGGATTCATCTCATCGACTAATTACAGTAGGATTATTACTGCTTTTTTCATTTGCAAATGCCCAAGTTATTGCTCAGGCTAGTCTTTCTGAAACAGAAGATGAAATTATTGAATACAGTTCAAGCACCAAAAATGGACGTGGAAATTTCCTCGATCTTCAGCAAATTGGAGATAACAATAAAAGTAGAATCGAGCAATCTGGTATACAGGATGCTACTATACAACAAGTAGGGGATTATAATGCCGCTTATGTAGTGATGGCGGGTTGGCAAAATTCATTGTTTTCCACTCAAAATGGTTTAAATAATCATCTGAGTATAGGACTTAATGGATACGATAATCATTTGAGCATACTTCAGAATGGTAATAATAATTACCTAGAAAATAGATATGCCTCTATTAGCGGTCTTGATATGTCTATTTCTCAATACGGTAATCAAAACTCCCTCACTATCAATTTGAGGGAAAAAAACGTCAATGGAGGAGCACTCCCATCATCAATCGTGCAAAGAAATGGGGCAAGTTTGAAAATCCTACGATTACAAGATTTCGAATCTGCTATTCTCCCCCGTTCAAATTAACTTCTCCCAATGAGATACGCTGCTTTACTTTTGTGTGCGTTCGTTCTTCCGTCTAACTATTGTTTTGCACAGTATGAACAGTCCGATAGTCTTGTAGTAGATTTATCTATTACCACAAACGGAAATAAAGGTGAATCTACTATTCAAACTACATCTTACAACGCCAAAGATGAGGTAAGGACTATGCGATTCGAATATTTAATTCAAAAGCAGGATATCAATAATAATCGGTCAAAAATTAAGGTTAGCGATTCTTTTCGACTAGAACCTAAGGAAAAAAGAGTAGTAGGTATTCAGCAGGTGAATTTTTCCTCGGGTGACATATTTAAAATTTCACTCTATGTTTATGAGGGGGATGAGGTAGTGGCTACAGATTCATTATTCAAGATTTTTCCTAAAAGGATCCTAAATGATCGGCAAACACAAAAAAGTAAGACTCTAAAAGATTCAATTGATACTGATCCCAATTTGTTCTTAGATTTCAGTGGATTCGTAATTGACGAAACCAGAACTCGTGCGGGACGTGATTTATATGATCTATTCTATACACGTTGGCTAAGTTTTGACAACGTACAAGGTGATTATACCATTCGATTTGAAGAATTACCCTTTCGTGGGTTAAACACGATATTGAAGGTCTACCTAAATGATGAACAGAAGGTGGAACAGGTTATTCAGCCAAATTATGACTTTCTGGAGTCTTTTGCTGATTGGTTATCTGGTTTTTTACAATTCCATGTGCAGCAATTAAAGCAGATAGAAAGTGATTTAGAGGAAGACCTAATTGGGACTGACGTAGATATTTATTGATAACAATTTATATATTTCAATTATGGACATCCAAACTCTAAAATCAATTTTAGCTTTAGTCCTTTTTTGGGTAATTAGCTCAACAAGTATTTATTCTCAGGATTTAGTTTATACTCCTAGAAATTCAGCTTTTGGTGGAAATACTTTAAACCACAGTTGGATGTTGAATAATGCCACATCCCAGAATACGTTCGATAGGCCTTCCACTGGGGAAGATGAGGATCAATTCCTCAATGATTTTACCCAATCGCTCGAGCGACAGCTACTAAGCTATATTTCACGGGAAATTTTTGATGCACAGTTTGATCCTAATCAACAAGGGCTTGAAGAAGGTACTTTTCAATTTGGCAATTTTTTGGTCGACATTACTGATGGGGTAGAGGGCTTAATTATCAGCATTAACGACTTTAGTTCCGGAGGAACTACACAAATTACCGTCCCATTTTTTTAATGATATAAGGAAAGTAGAACGCTTTCCAATTTAGAGTTTGGAAGGCTTGGCTGGTGACTACTTTCGGGTAGCCTGGCCAGGCTCTTTTCAAACGCTAAATTGGACAGATACTGTGAAAAAATCCAAACTCTATATTAAAATGAACTTCAGATACTATTTCTGGGGGAGTATAATCCTATGCCTTTTTGGTACTGGATGCAGCAAATACTTGCATCAACCCTTCAATGCACAAGAAGCTCGAATAGGTGAAACAACTCAATTCACGCGGGCTTTAATTGACCTACCAAAACCAGATAATCCTCTGGTGGCAGCCGTCTATAAATTTCGTGATCAGACTGGTCAATATCGGCCACAGGAAAATGGATCTGGCTTTTCAACAGCGGTTACCCAAGGCGCCACGAACATTCTGATTAAAGCGATGGACGATTCGGGGTGGTTTGAAACAATTGAGCGCGAAAATGTGGGTAACTTACTCAACGAACGCAAGATTATTCGCTCAGGCCGAATCCAATACGAAGGAATTGAAGGTCCCGGAGTCCCGCCTCTATTATTTGCGGGAGTTATTTTGGAAGGCGGTATTGTTTCCTATGACGCAAATACAGTAACTGGTGGTTTTGGTGCCCGGTACTTTGGTTTAGGTGGTGACGGTCAATATCGTCAAGATCGGGTTACGGTGTATCTACGGGCAGTTGCAACCAATAATGGCAAAATTCTGGAGACTGTGTACACCTCTAAAACCATCCTATCTCAGGCCCTTAATGGTGGTCTCTTTCGATTTGTTAGCTTCAGGCGAATTCTAGAGGCAGAAACTGGTTACACTTATAACGAACCTTCTGACATCGCTGTCCGCGAAGCTATTGAAAAGGCGGTTTACGCACTGATCATGGAAGGGATGAAGGATGGTTATTGGGGGTTATCTGAAGATAAAGCAGGTGCCCAACAACAACTTATTAACGATTACGAAGCGGAAAAGGCAATGATGGAGGAGACGAATATGTTTGGTCGCACGCTCTTTCAAAAACCGGTTGGCTTCTCAGTTGGCGTAAATGGTAATGCACATTATTACCAAGGCGATCTGCCGGAGGGTGATCTGAACATCGGAGGGGGCATAGGATTTGAATACTTCTTCAATCCTTCCATTGGAGTTAGTCTATCTGGAGGCTTAAGTTCATTAACTGCGAGCAATTTATATACCGAACGAGTTGGATATGGTGAAGGAAACCTGATCTGGCGATTGTTGCCTTTTGATCGTTTTTCACCTATTGCTTACGGAGGTATGGGGCTCGTTATCGACCAAGAGAGTGAAGAAACGAGTCAACGTAATCAGTACGGTAAATTTCAGATTGGGGGAGGCTTTGAATTCTTCATAAACAAATCTGTAGCCTTTCAATTATCAGTTGACTACAATTATTTGATGAATGACGCTATTGATGACATTAACGAAGGGCGTTACAATGATATTTACTACCGTGGACAATTGGGCATAAAATATTTTTTCGGAAACGATTTCGGGTCATCTAAAAATGATCCTACTTCTGGTTCAGAAACAGGAAATTAATGCCTCATGAATAAGATCCAAACTCTAATTTTCTTTTTTTTATTCTCGCTACTATCTTGTTCAGAAGATCCTATAACACCCACGATGTTGGTGGGTATTACCGGGCAAGTTTTTGAACAGGAATCAGGAACTCCAGTGGAAGGGGCTCGCGTAACTGTTCTAAACAATTCTGATTTTACTCGAACAGATTCTCTTGGTCAGTTCAAATTTGATTCATTATCTTTTTTAGAAACCTATTCACTTGAGGTAGAAGCTCAGGGATTTTTGGATGAAAGTATTTTGGTTTCATTTACCATTAACGGTCCTTCCACAAGAGACGTAGAAATACCACTAGAAATTGATGTCGCTTTTAACCAACTTCCTTCGGTCCCCGAACTTCTATTCCCAGAAACAAGCGCCTCAGATATTGTAATAACACCAGTTCTTCGATGGAAAAGTAATGAAGATGTCGATGACGATTTGGAGTACGAAGTAATCTTGTACGACGAAAATCAATCGGAAAGCAGATCATTCATCACAAAAGATACTTCCTTACAAATTGGTGGATTGAATTATGATCGCCGATACTTTTGGCAAGTGATTGCCAATGACCAAGTCAATCAATCAGTTGCTTCTCGCTTGCGATCTTTTCGTACCCAATCCTTTCCTAGTTACAGAATTCATTTCGTCAGGCAAGATGAAATTACCGGAAATTTAGTAGTGTTTGCTGGTGAGGAACCAGTGTTAAGAACAAACACAAATGTTGACTCTTTAGAAACGCTTCCATTAACAGACTCTACTTTAAATTGCTGGCGGCCCCACTTGAATGTACCAGCCAACCGGGTATCTTACTTATCTTTTATTGGCACAGAAGCCCATATTTTCACTATGGAGCGTGATGGTGGGGATGTTCGACAGGTTACTTCTTCTCGGCCAATTAATACCTTTAATCTTCTGGAAGCAAATTACTCTTGGTCACCAAATGGCGGCCGATTCATTTACCCTAGTAAAGATGAGCTGTTGGTCATCAATGAAAATGGAACTGGTTTAGAGTTATTTGCTACGGCTGATGTTGGTTATTTCTTTACAGAAGTCGATTGGTCAAATCGCGGATTCATCGCGGCCAGGATGCAAACAGCTAACCGGTATAACTCAAAAATTGTTGTCTATCGGGAGGATGGATCGGTGGTCGATACTATCCTTGATACTAGTAATAATCCCCGTTGGATCGGTGGTCCAGTTTTATCGGAGAGTAGTGACTTTGTACTATACACCGAAGACCGGGAAAATGAAATTTTTCCGGATGAGCTACCGCGACGAGCGCGGATCCTAATTTCCGATTATAACGGAAATGTAGATATCGTTAATCGGCAGGAAGTTCCACCTAATACGAGTGACCTTATGCCCGCTCTGCCACCCGGAGGAGAGATCGTGATGTTTGTAAACAGGCCAAGTAACAACGTAAGGATAGGAGATATCTTCATCATGGAAAATTCCACAGCAAATACGAACGACACCCGCACCCTGGCCTTCCCCAACGCCACCATGCCCGATTGGCAATAATCCCACGGACGCAGGTTAAGTGAATTCCTTAAGA
>CAYFJL010000198.1:0-5705 GCA_964343335.1 uncultured Polaribacter sp.
TTAGCCATAATAATTGATGGTGTTAAATTTAGTTGTTGGAAAATACAGAAATTAAACCACAATTACCAACTTCCACTGGCCCCACCACCTCCAGAACTACCGCCACCTCCAGAAAAACTACTGGATGAGCTTCTTCCCCCAGAACTGGAACCAAAAGAATGGGTTCCAGATGATGAAAAGGTTTTTTTCACATAGGCTTTATCCGATTTCAACAGGGAAAGTTTAAACCCTTCGTCTCCTTTTCTCTTGATTTTTAGAATCACCAATATAATGGTCAAAACCCCAAAAGCCAATAGTCCGGAAAGCACCAAAATCCCAACACTCAATCCATTTTCGAGAAGCACCTCTTCAAATCCCAAGATCATTGCCATAAAAAATATAGGCATCCCCATAAAAACAAGTCCAAAAACCATGGGGAACGACATGAAAATGGCCATGAAAATGCCTCGAACCACGGCCAACTTTCCGGTGAATATGCCCCGCAAAATCTCAATGAGAGTGGAATAGCCCTTATAAAAAACAAATGCGCCAGCGGCGACGAACATCAACAAGAACAGGCTGATCAATCCCAATAACCACCATGGCATTTCCTCCTCCTCGGCGATTTCTGCCTTAAATTCCTCCAACGCTTCCGGGTGTTTTAAAAAATCAATGATTTGATCGGTGGCCAGATCCAGTCCACCATAATAATCTTCCTCTTTGAACTTCGGTATCATGGTATTGCGGATGATTCGTGAGGCAACAGCATCCGTGATGTAAGATTCCAATCCGTAGCCCACCTCAATCCGAACTTCCCGGTCCAGTTTGGAGAAAAGGATCAAAATACCATTGTCCTTGCCCTCCTGTCCTAATTTGTTTTTGTTGAACACTTCAAAAGCATACCCCTCAATGGTTTCGTTGCCCAATGCATCTATGGTCAAAATCACCAATTGGTTGCTGGTTTCCGATTCAAATTGATAGAGTTTTGTGCGAAGCCCTTCCAATTCGGACGGGGTAAAAATCTGGGCCTTGTCTGTTACGATTTCGGTTAAAGTAGGGTACGTTCCTTGCGCATAAGACAAGGAGCTCATTAAAAACAACAGGATCAGATGTAGTGATTTGGGCATGATTAGTGGTCTGGTTTAGATGCCTAAATATAACATTTGTAGGCTTTTACACGATTAAAAAAATCAAGATTCGGCATCCCTCCCAATTTGCCGTAACTTGCACCCTCTTTCGAAAAGCTGCTATGTCCAACAAAAAAGTAAGTATCCTCACCGCATTTAAAACCATTATTTGGCCCAAACGCAAATTGGTGCTTCTTGGTCTTTTGCTCATCGCCATTAGCAAGGCGGCCAGTTTTGTGGCTCCAATTGCATCCAAACACCTCATTGATGATGTTATCGTGAACAAGGATGTGGACATGCTGAAGTATCTGGTGGCCGGGGTGATGTTCGCCATTTTTGTACAGGCGGTCACTTCTTTTTTATTGACGAAAATATTGAGCGTGCAGGCACAGTATCTGATTTCCGAGCTTCGGGCACAGGTACAGAAAAAGGTGTTGGCCCTGCCCGTCCGCTTCTTCGATAATGCAAAATCGGGAGCGCTCGTTTCTCGTATCATGTCCGATGTGGAAGGTGTACGGAACCTCATCGGCACGGGTTTGGTGCAACTGGTGGGAGGCATCATTACGGCCGTGGTTTCCCTTATCCTGCTTATGGATATCAGTGTATTCATGACCTTGTTCACCTTTATCCCATTGACCATTTTCGCCATTATCGCATTAAAGGCTTTTAAGATCATTCGGCCCATTTTCCGGAATCGCGGGAAAATCAATGCAGAAGTCAAAGGTAGGTTGACAGAAACCTTGGGTGGAATCCGTGTCATTAAAGGGTTCAACGCGGAAAAGCAGGAAGAAGAAGTGTTTGAAGTCGGGGTGGAACGCCTGTATGAAAACGTAAAAAAGAGCTTGACCACCACCGCTTTTATGACGAGTTCGTCCACCTTTTTATTGGGTGTGGCAACCACCAGTGTTATGGGTTTTGGCGGCTATAAAATCATACAGGATACGCTTACCGTAGGTGAATTTGTGGAATTCACGGTGCTATTGGGTTTGATGATCGCTCCCATCGTACAAATGAGCAGTGTGGGAAGTCAACTTACGGAAGCCTTGGCAGGCCTGGACCGTACCGAAGAACTGATGAATCTGGAAGAGGAGTCTGATGAGGAAAACCGCACCATACTATTAGATCATGTTGAAGGACGAATGTCTTTCTCCGATGTACGCTTTTCCTATGAAGCGGATAAAGAAGTGCTGCACGGCATCAGTTTTGACGTTTCCCCAGGCCAAGTGATTGCCTTGGTCGGTAGTTCCGGCTCAGGTAAATCCACCATTGCAGGCTTGGCGGCCAGTTTCCTTAATCCAGATTCGGGTACCATCGCCATTGATGGGCACGATTTGTCCAAAGTAAACCTAAACAGTTTTCGCCAACATTTAGGGGTGGTGTTACAGGATGATTTTTTGTTTGAGGGCACTATTCGGGAGAACATTTTGTTTCCCAGGCCCAATGCCAGCGAGGAAAAATTGATGGAAGCGGTGAAAGCAGCTTATGTGGACGAATTCACCGATAGATTTGAAAAAGGATTGGACACCCTGATCGGGGAGCGTGGGGTAAAGCTATCCGGAGGTCAGCGCCAACGGATTGCCATTGCGCGGGCCATATTGGCCGACCCAAAAATATTGGTCTTGGACGAGGCTACCTCTAGTTTGGATACAGAATCCGAAGCCTTGATCCAAAAAAGTTTGGGCGAACTTACCAAGGGTAGAACCACCTTTGTGATTGCGCACCGACTGAGCACCATCCGCAAAGCGGACCAAATTTTAGTGATTGAAAATGGTCATATCTTGGAACAGGGTACCCACGAAACATTGATTGCTTCCGAAGGAAGATATTACAATCTCTTTACGTACCAAGCGAGGATCTAAGCCTCTTCGGGAGCCAGTTCTACCTCCAGACCGTCCAAATCCTCGGTAATGTGGATTTGACAGCCCAGACGACTGTTGTCCTATAAACTGCAAACAGAAACACAGGGTTATATTATTGTTATGTTGGTTAAGAATCAACAACTATAAAAACAAAGTACGTCTTACATTTAATTATTGTACTAAATCCATAGGTTTGGAATTTCATCAATACCTTCAATCTTAACTAAATTTTCAAGAGGTTCATTCAAGACTTTTGAAATTTTTAAAAGGGAGAAAAAAGTAATGTTTCTATCCCCTTTTTCCATAAGATTATATCCGCTTCTGGAGAAGCCACAACGATCAGCAACAAATTTTTGCTTCATCTTTTTGCTTACTCGTATCGCTTTCAAATGCTGTCCTAGCATAATTTGTACAACAGACTTGAGTTGTCTTTCTTCTGGGGTGAGGTTAACCAATAGAAGTATGATTTTAAAAAGTAAAGATAAAGAATACCATTCGAAACTTTCCATAATGTCTATAAACTGCAAATTATTTAAGGTAACATACAAATACCACTTGTTTACAATAGTATAATTGGATAAAACAAGGCAGTAGTTACTTCAATCTAAGATTGAAATTCAGGTAAATGCAGTTTTTTGGTATTCAGCTAACCCTTTGTGGTTCAAAAACCAATATAAATATTTCTGTATACAGCAATTTTTTGTTTATTTGTACTTTGAGCGGAAGCCGAAAAGCTAATAGAGTAGGCAAATTTTAAACATATTATTATGACTAATGCAAGACTAAGTCTTGAAGCTTTTAAAGCAAAAGCTGAAAATGTAAGCACTAAAGAGGTTCTTGAAAAAGTTCAAGGAGGAAGTGCCTCTGAATGCCATGGTGTTTCTACTCAATTAGGCAAGGTTGTTGTAGATTTTTATCACTGGTTTAATTAATGTTTAACAAAAAACAAAAATGCCTCAAAAATTGAGGCATTTTTACATTATCAAAATACCAATATGATGAATAATTATATTGAGCCATTGTTAATTGAAGGAAGAAAGAACATGGTTGAATACATTAAAACCCTTCTTTATAAAGAAGACAATAGTGTATTCGAATATGTTGATTTTGATGAAGACAGTATATTTCAAGACCCGCTACTATTTGCCTATTTTAATAGTTCCAACAAAGCGGGAGTCAACATAAAAAATCTTTTATTCGGATATATGAATGAGGAAATACAACAAAAAAATTGAAGTTTCTTCAGATAAATATGGTAGAATATATGTCTCAAACATTGGGTGGTTTATCACAAAAAAACCAAATAAATTATTCTATCTAAAGAAAAATGATGATAAATACAAATTGTATGAATATGAAAAAAACAAAAGAGCTGAATTTACATTTGAGCCTATTTCCTTAATTAAAAGCACCAATATTGAATTAATGCAATACCCTATTGCTTTATTCAATCAATGTTACTATGATGTAGATGAAAACTTAATTGATGTAGAAATAGAAGATATCACCAAACGTCAGAAAAAAAATCTAGAGAAAGCCTTTCAACTAATAAAAAAACACTCTCCAGAACAATATAAATTAATTGACCTTGTTGTAAAAAAGAATGTAATATTCAATATCGATAGTGGGTTAAGAAATTCTTTTGCAACACTTAAAGCACATGGTGCGGCTTTCTATAATTGTTATCAAGAAGATTATAGTGAAGTATTTTTTGTTGACGATATTGCACATCAAACGGGTCATTGTATATTCTATACTCTTTTAGAGGATACCAAAAAGTTCATAAAAGTTGATTCCTCAACAAAATTAGAAACCATCTCATATGGAATTAACGAAACCGAAACAAGAGATGTATACATTTTATTTCATGCTTTATATACCTACTACACCTCTCTAAAATGCCTTGATGCATGTTTGGCTTCTAATTCTATAAAAGGTTTAAAGAGACATGAGGCTTTAGGAAGAATCTGGTTTTATATAAGAAAATGTAACCATGACATTCTACTTGTTGAAAATTCTTCTGAGTTAGATTCTGCCAGTCAAAAACTCTTTACTCAACAAGGACTGTATATATATAAAGAGATTAAAGAGACTTTAAAAGAAATGGCGACTAAATGGTACCAAAAAGTAAAAAAATTTGACTTATCTAATCAACCATATAATTTCACTTTTTCCAAATTTTTAGAGCTAAACCCTTTAAATGAAATTACTAATTAACCTTCTTTTTATAATTCTTTTAATTTGTTGTAAACCCAATGATGAGGAATTTAATTTATGTTCAGGAAGTTTACATCCATATTATTACCCTAGCTTGAAATATAAAGGCGGTTTTTACGAAATAAAAAAACACTTCTATGAAAATTATAAACCGACATATGGAGAAAAGGATACAGGTATAATCCGTATTCAATTTCAAGTCAATTGCCATGGAGAAACAGGCAACTATAAAATTCAATCCTACAACCTAAATTATACGAATACAAGACTTTCGGATAAAATTACAAAGCAATTGCTTTTGCTAACAAAAGGTTTAAAAGAATGGATTCCTGCAACGAATGATATGGGCGAAAATATAGATAGCCATAAGTTTTTTGCATTCAAATTAGTTGATGGGAAGCTTAAAGATATTTTGCCCAAATGATACATAACAAGAGAGGTTTAAAAGGTGTATGGCTGTTTTTTTCATCCATTATAGTGTAGATACCCCAAAAAATAGGGCAGTAAGTTTAATCATTAAATT
>CAYFJL010000199.1:0-5704 GCA_964343335.1 uncultured Polaribacter sp.
AAAAACGAATGACGTTTAACCTTGCTTTAACAAATTTATTTTGCTAAAATTGTAGCTTTGTTTAAAATTTTAACAATCAATTATTTAACCTATGGATGTAGATGTAAGAGCGATTAACGAAAAAATAGAAAGAGAGAGTGCTTTTGTTGACATTCTGACTTTTGAAATGAACAAAGTCATTGTCGGACAAAAGAAAATGATAGAAAGCTTGTTAATCGGGTTGTTAGGAAATGGCCACATCCTTCTTGAGGGGGTGCCTGGATTGGCAAAAACATTAGCAATTAATACCTTATCCAACGCTGTTCAAGGTAGTTTTAGTCGTATTCAGTTTACTCCTGATTTACTACCTGCGGATGTGATTGGTACCATGATTTACAACATGAAGGAGAATGATTTTACCATTAAAAAAGGTCCAATCTTCGCCAATTTTGTGCTTGCCGATGAGATCAACAGAGCACCAGCCAAGGTACAATCGGCATTGTTAGAAGCCATGCAAGAACGTCAAATAACCATTGGCGACGAAACATTCAAGTTAGACGAACCATTCTTAGTATTGGCAACCCAAAACCCAGTTGAACAGGAAGGAACTTATCCGTTACCTGAAGCACAGGTAGACCGTTTTATGTTGAAGGTTGTTATTGATTATCCAAGCTTGAGTGATGAACAAACCATCATGAGAAACAACTTAAACAAGAGCTTCTCAAAAATCAATGCCGTGATTTCCTTAGACCAAATCAATACGGCTCGTGAAGCAGTGAATGAGGTGTACATGGATGAAAAAATAGAAAAATACATTCTCGATATCATTTTTGCCACACGTTATCCAGAGAAATACAACCTTTCTCAATTGAAGGGCTTGATTAGTTTCGGGGCTTCTCCAAGGGGTAGTATCAATTTGGCAAAAGCAGCCAAATGTTACGCCTTTATCAAAAGAAGAGGCTATGTAATTCCAGAAGATGTAAGAGCGGTTGTAACAGACGTACTTCAACACAGAATCGGAATTACCTATGAAGCCGAAGCTGAGAATGTGTCTTCCGTAGATATCATCAATTCCATCATTAACGAAATAGAAGTACCATAGAAATAACTCTTAGGATTTAAGAACTAGCCAATCGCGAATCGCATTAAGCTCAACAAATGAATACCAAAGAGATATTAAAAAAAGTACGTAAGATTGAAATCAAGACAAGACGCTTGTCTGATCATATCTTTGGAGGTGAGTACCACTCATCTTTCAAAGGAAGGGGTATGACCTTTTCTGAAGTACGTAAATATCAATTTGGTGATGATGTTAGAGCTATTGATTGGAATGTTACCGCTCGTTACAACGAACCTTATGTGAAGGTTTTTGAAGAAGAGCGCGAGTTGACCATGATGTTAATGGTTGATGTTTCTGGATCTGAGTATTTTGGAACCCACCATCAATTCAAGAAAGATACCATTACAGAAATTGCGGCGACCTTGTCGTTTTCAGCCATTCAAAACAATGACAAAGTAGGACTAATTCTATTCAGTGACGAGATTGAGCTGTTCATTCCGCCTAAAAAAGGAAGAAGTCATGTGCTTCGAATCATTCGAGAATTGATCGAATTTCATCCAAAGAGCACCAAAACAAACATTGCACATTCGCTAAAGTTCCTATCCAACGTGATGAAAAAGAAGGCTATTGTTTTTATGCTTTCAGATTTTATGGATAGCGAATACGAGCAAACCTTAAAAGTTGTCGGTAACAAACACGACATTACCGGAATTCGGGTATTTGATAAATACGATGAGGAAATTCCGAATCTAGGCATGGTGCCAATGCTAGATGCTGAAACTGGTAAAGTACACTTGGTAAATACAGCCTCAAAGGCGGTGCGATCTAACTATTACACCAATGCCAAAGAATTGGTCGATGAGTTCCATTCGAGCTTCAAAAGAAGCGGTTGTGGGGTTATCAATACGCGTGTAGACGAAAGTTATGTGAAGAAACTATTGGGTTATTTTAAACACAAAGGAAGATAAAGAAAGAGATGAAGAACTGTGTTTTAATTTTTGCGACCATTCTTTTTTCTAGCCTCGGATTCGCTCAAAATCCGAAGGTGAAAATGGATTTGAATACCAGTTCTATTCGAATTGGGGAACAAATCAATCTAAAACTCACCATTAGCGAAACCGACAATGTAATTCTTCCGAAATTGGAGTTAAATCCGGGTCTTGAAATTGTCGATTCCACTAAAGTAGACACCATCAACAACATGTTGATCAGAAAGTATGTCTTAACCGGATTTGATAGTGGCGCTTTCTACATCCCACAACAACAAGTGTTTATTCGAAATCAGGCTTTTTTAACCGATTCGATTTTGGTGAATGTAGCCACCGTGAAAGTAGACACCACCCAAGTAAAGAAATATCCCATCAAAGCGATTAAGGACGAGCCATATGTTTTTGATGATTTTAAACTGTACATCTACATAGGTTTATTAGCCCTAGCCATTATTGGTTTTTGGATTTACTATTTTGTATTCCGCAAGAAAAAGACCGAGGATGAAGATGGGCCAGTGTATAGAAAATTACCCCCTATTGAAGAAGCCATGCATCATTTGAAAGCGTTGGATGATAAATTGTTATGGCAAAACAACAGGGTAAAAGAGTACTATTCAGAGTTAACAGATATTGTTCGTACCTACATCGAAAAAGAACTACAAATTCAAGCTTTGGAAAAAACATCGGATGAAATCATTGACATGCTAAAAGATTTTCATCATGCTGAAACCATATTAACCTCCACGGAAACGATTCAAAAATTGAAAGAATTGTTCCAAGAAGCCGACCTTGTGAAGTTTGCTAAATCCAAACCAATTGCTGTAGAGATTGAAGAAGATCGAAAAGACGCTGAAGAGGTTATAAAAAACTTAAACGTAAAAAAAGCCGAAACCGAAAACAATGAACTGGAGTAATTTTGAATTTCTAAATCCCGAGTTTCTTTGGCTATTGCTTTTACTCCCGATAATGGGAGTTTGGTATTTTTTTATGTCAACAAAAGATGCCGCTTCTCTAAAGATGCCTGCTGTCAAAGCATCCTTGGTTAAGAAGTCGTTCATATCGAGATTAAAACCATTGTTGTACGTACTACGAATTCTAGCTATCGGATTTGTGATTCTAGCATTGGCAAGACCTCGTGACGTATCAGTAAGCAAACGTACCAAGACCAACCGCGGAATTGACATCGTCATGGCCATTGATGTTTCGGCAAGTATGTTGGCAAGAGATTTGAAACCAAACCGATTGGAGGCTTTGAAAGAAGTAGCCATGAAGTTCATTGATAGAAGACCAAATGATCGCATCGGAATTGTGGTTTATGCGGGGGAAAGTTTCACCCAAACTCCAATTACCAGCGATAAGAGCATCGTAAAACGAACTATTTTCGAATTACGATGGGGACAATTGGAAGGCGGAACAGCCATTGGAATGGGACTTGGTTCGGCCGTCAACCGATTGAAAGATAGCAAAGCAAAAAGTAAGGTCATCATCCTGTTAACCGACGGAGTAAACAACTCTGGTAATATTGACCCAAGAACAGCTACCGAATTGGCAAAAGGATTGGGAATTAAGGTCTATACGATCGGAATTGGAACCAATGGAATGGCAGATTTCCCTTGGAGCAAGGATCCACGAACGGGTGTGCTAAACTTTAGAAAGCAACAGGTTGAAATTGATGAAGAACTATTGAAAGAAATTGCTTCAGAAACCGAAGGAAAATATTTTAGAGCTACCGACAACAATAAGTTGAAAGAGATCTATGATGAGATTGATAAGCTAGAAAAAACCAAAATTGAAGAGTTTAAGTATTACAATTACACAGAAAACTTTAGGCCTTTAATTTTCTTAGCGCTTGCCTTTCTTGGGCTTGAATTTTTATTACGAAACACCCTATTTAAAAGTTTTATCTAATGTCTGAACTTTACAAAATAGAAGAACCGATGTACTTTTACTTGCTTGCAGTCATCCCACTGATGATTGTAATTCATCTGTTGGTGTTTTGGTGGAAGAAGCGAAAACAAAAGCTCTTTTCAAATGCTGATTTGTTAAAGCGATTGGCACCTAGCTACTCGGCTTCAAAAAGCGCCTTTAAGTTGATTGTTTTCCTCATTGGTATTTCATTCCTCATTGTTTCGTTGGTGAATCCGAAAATGGGATCCAAACTGAAGACAGTAAAACGTGAAGGTGTTGACATCGTCTTTGCTCTGGATGTTTCAAAAAGTATGTTGGCCGAGGACATCGCCCCAAATCGATTGGAAAAATCGAAACAGATCATTTCCAAAATTATTGATAAACTGGGTTCTGACCGTGTGGGTGTGATTATTTATGCAGGAAATTCCTATCCATTATTACCCATAACTACCGATCATGCTGCGGCAAATATGTTCTTGCAGAATGCGAATCCAGATATCGTTTCGAGTCAAGGTACAGCTATCAATGAGGCCTTAGAATTGGCCAAAACCTATTACAACAATGACGATCAGACCAATCGTTTTTTAATCATTATTTCAGATGGTGAAGATCATCAAGAAGAGACCAAACAAATGGCCTTGAACTTATCCAACGAAGGTGTAAAAGTATATACGATTGGGGTTGGAACTGAAAAAGGAGGTCCTATTCCGATTCGTTTGAATGGCTCCATGATTGGTTATAAAAAAGACAAGAAAGGTGAAACGGTCATTACCAAAAGAAAGCCTGAGGTTTTGGAAGGTATTGCCGATGCTGCCAATGGAAGGTATATTGATGGAAACCGAACAGACAATCCGGTTAAAATCATCGAAGAAATCATCACGAATGCACAGAAGAGCGAATTTGAGACCAAGCAGTTTGCTGATTACAAAGATCAGTTTCAATGGTTTGTTGGATTGGGATTACTGTTCTTAGTACTTGATGTGTTTATGCTGAACAAGCGCACCAAATGGTTGCAAAAAATTGATTTGTTTAACGAAGCAAAAAAAGAATAAGATTATGAAAAACTTAAAACTGATTCCGCTACTCGCTTTTACCTTCATGCTGTCTTTTTCTGTTTACGCACAAAAAGATTCCATTAGCCTGCAACGCAAGGCCAGAAAATTTGTGAGGCAAGGCAATGAATTGTACAATCAAAAGAATTACACAGATGCATCCGTAGCTTACCAAAAAGCACTGAACAATAACAGTCAGTATGGAAAGGCAGCTTATAATTTGGGTAATGCATTGTATCAAAATAAAAACTATCGAGAGGCCATTCCGCAGTTCGAACTAAAAGCAAAAACAGCAACAGATAAGGCCACTAAGGCAGAAGCTTATCACAATAAAGGCAACGCTTTGATGGAGATGAAAGACTATCAAGGAGCCGTGAATGCTTATAAGAATTCCTTGCGTAACAATCCGAATGACGACGAGACCCGCTACAACTTAGCGGTAGCTCAAAAGCTGCTTGACAAAGAGAACAAACAGCATCAAAACAAAGACAAAAACAACAAGAACAACAAGGATAACAAAGACAAGAACAAGGATAAAAAAGACGACAAGGGAAAAGATAAAGACAAGAACAAAGACAAAAAAGACGACAAAGGCGATAAGGATAAGAAGCAAGATCCGAAGCAGAATAAGGACAAAGAGAAACAAAAGCCAAAGCAGCAGAAGGGTAAAATGTCTCCACAACAAATGAAGCAATTATTAGAAAGCTTGAACAATG
>CAYFJL010000200.1:0-5670 GCA_964343335.1 uncultured Polaribacter sp.
ACCGATAAGGGAGGAAAGATGATGGCTAATAAAACGCGAAAGAATCCCATAGACTGTTTTTGGTTGATTGCATCTATATGACGTCAATCAATCGCGTTTGTTACAAAGAATTTATTTTTACTTCATAGCACGTGTTGATAATCCGAATGGCAAATACAAAGGGCAAACTCTTACCAAACTTGTTAACAATAAAATTCCCGCAACTCCCAAGAAAACAACCCCTAATACGCCTTCAATAACATTGAAATAGTAAAGGATCATAATGAGTATTGCTAACAACGAACGTACTAATCGGTCTCCTGGACCCATATTTTTTTTCATGACTCTAAATTTTGATACTCAAAGAAAATAAATTCATGAGAGTCAGGGTATGATATTTGTCATGATGCATAACAAAAAATTCCCGCATCAGCGGGAATTTCTTTCTGTATTTTGAATGGTATTTTACATCTTATCACCAAAGAATATCGCATTCATCAATAATTTATTGGTTCCGAACCAAAAAGCTCTAAAGTTGGTATTGTCTGTAAATACAATAGTTCTACCTCTTCCGAAACGCTGCACTTTAAAAGGAACGGTGTTTCCAATAACTTTTGCGTTTTCCTTCGAAATATAACCACTTAAAAGCGGATTCGCGGTATACTGAATCGGATTGTTATAACTTCTACTATCTGGTTTCACAAAAATCGTAGTCTTTCTAAATAAGGCTAATTTGTCATCTTTATATCCGAAGTTAATTGGATGCGAACGATCAAGTTTTGCCTCAAAAATGGCCCCTCCTATCACCTGAGCACCAGATTGCAAACTACGCTCCTCAAACGAAACATTGGTAATGGTGTCAAACTTCGGACGCGTGAATTCCAAATTGATAAGCTTGTTACTAGCCATCCAGCGTAAGGCATTTTTATATCCGATGAGGATTCCTCCATTTCGAACCCAAGTTTTGAGTTTGGCAACAAAATCAGAAGACATTCTATTACTGCTTGGGACCACTAAATGTGTGTATTTTGAAACATCAACTCGAGAAGCATAGCTCATATCCAATCTCGTGATGTGCATATCGTATCGTTGATCAAACAAATGCCATACCTGACCTGAATCATAACTGGTGATTCCTGAACCCACCAACATGGCTACTTTCGGAGTAGAAATTGCTGCAAAATTACGACTACCTAAGTCCATATCTGGATTATCACCCGTTGGTGTTCCGTAGATTGTTAGATGAGCATCACTAGCTACTCCTTGTAAAAATTGATACAAATCACTAGAATTCAAACTTTGGTTTTGAACCGGAATTAAAATGGTTCCGTAATCGTAACTTTTACCATTATTGGTAAAGTTCTTCATCGAAACTTTTGCACGTAAACCCTTTTGAAGAATAGCATTCAAAGCTTTTGGGGTGTAGAACTCATTCCATGGCATTAAATATCCGTAATCACTTTTCACGGTTACAATTCCATCATTCAATTTCAAATCAGTTACCTCGTCTCCTGCCTTAGAAAGAGAAACATTTTCCGCATAATCCAAATCAAAAGCATGATTGAACGTCCATGCAGAAACATCATAGAATAAGCTATCCTTAAACTTCGTGCGTACATCGAACATGGCTTTCACCAATCGATGGTTTTTCTGATTCATAGGAACCATGTAGCTGTATCCTTTTTTGAATCGCTTGCCATTCACGCTAAAATCGGCCTTGATATCATGAATTTTAACTTTATGTTTTTTCATTACTTCAGCGAGGTGATAGGTCTTTGCAGCATCTTTTTCGTCGCCAAAAACAATGGCATTATTTTTAAAGGTATTTCTTGATTCCTTGTAAAAACCTTGTTGGTATTTTAAAATCTTTACTCGCATCTTTCTTGCCGCTTCTAACGTAGACAAGGCAGCGGTAAATTGATTACGAATGGTAAATGGGAAGGTTAATATTCCGTTTTCGGTTTCTTGCGCATGTCCACGCGAACTTCCTTGTTCAAATAGAATTCCGATACCTCCATTAATATCGGGAAAGGCTGAACCTTTACCATAAAAATAGTCATCGTAATCTTCTTCTGAATAATAAAAAGATCCTATTTTATCGAATGCCTTTGCATGGTACGTCCCAATTTCTTTGGTTAAATCTTGATTTAATTGTGGTGTAAAGGGATGTGTTCTACTCGGAATTCCAGGTTGGAAAAAGAAGGTAGAATTACTACCCATTTCGTGGTGATCCGTTAAGATATTCGGTAACCATTTGTGGAAAGAAGCAATTCTTGCCGTACTTTCTGGTAATTGAACTGGCAACCAGTCTCGGTTCATGTCAAACTGATAATGATTGGTTCTTCCTCCGGGCCATACTTCGCTGTATTCTCGGTCATTCGGATCTGGATTGATATTCTGGCTTCTATTGGTGTTGGCCCAATAAGCAAATCGTTGCAATCCATCTGGATTAAAACTTGGATCAAATAAAACCACCACATTGTTTAATAAATCATCAATGCCTTCAGCTGCTGCTAAATGATAGGCAACTGCCAATGCCGCATTTGATCCACTCGGCTCATTACCATGGATGGAAAATCCTTGGTAAACTAATATGGGATCATTGGAAACATCGTAGGAAGCATCGTTGGTCCCTTTGATATGGTTTGTACGAATTTGATCGATATTGGCGTGATTCTTCGGAGCAGTGATTGTCAAAAGAAGTAAGGGTCTATCTTCGTAGGTCTCTCCTCTATTCTCGATAGTGATACGATCTGAAGCTTTAGCCAAGGCTTTCATATACTCCACCAATTTATCGTGAGTTACGTGCCACTCTCCTACTTCATGGCCAATCACCGATTCGGGTGTTGGAATGGAAGGATTATAGCTAACATTTTTTGGTAAGTAATAACTCAAATCTACCTTTTGCGCTGAAAGTGAGAAGCTTACAAAAAGTAATAAGAGAAAGGTTGGAAAGTTTTTCATGAAGTTAAAATTTTAATGCAAACAAAGATAAGCAATCCGAACGTTTTGAATTTTTGGAAAAATAAATCTTCAAAAGGTGACATTTGTTACCTTTTTTGAGAAAAACCCACTTTAATTTTGTGATGTTCATCAACCTATAAAAACGACTCATGAAAGTCTTGGTAACTCGGTTTATTGTTTTCATCCTAGTCATTATCGCCTCCATTCATTTGTATCAAGAAAAACATTCACTCAAAAACAAACATTGGACCTATGAAGGAGAAACAGCACCTGAGCATTGGGCTGAAATAGAAAAAGAATCTGATTGCAATGGTTTGAATCAATCTCCTATCAATATCGTGGAAATAAACACCCAATTGGTTGAGAAAAGAAATGACGATTTAAAAATTCATTATTCACCGTTTACCTTTATCAATTCGGTAGTCAATAATGGACATTCGATTCAATTCAACTTCGAACGTGGCGATTCTTTGCAATACAAGAACAAGGTCTATCATTTAGCTCAAATTCATTTTCATGAACCCGCAGAGCATACCATAAACGGAATTCGATATCCTATGGAAATACATCTTGTTCATGCTAATGAGGACAATTCATATACCGTAATGGCTATTGTTGCTAAGGAAGGTCTTGAGAGTGATATTTTTGAGTTTTTGGAAAGCTTTTTACCGATTGAGGTGAACGGAGAGAAAACCATTCACGAGCCTTTGGATTTAACCACCTTATTCCCAAAGAATAAAAGTTATTTCTCCTACAAAGGATCGCTAACCACGCCACCGTGTAGCGAAAGCGTCAATTGGATCATCTTTAAAAATCCGATTATTGTGTCGGAAGCTGAAGTCTTGAAATTAAAAAAGAACATGCCCAAAGACAATTACAGAAACGAACAACCTTTGAATGATCGAATTGTGGAATTGCACATCCGATAGTTCCTTAAAAATCTGATTCAAACACAACCTTACCCGCTATAACCGTTTGAAGCACCTTGCCCTTTAAAATTTCTTCGGGAGTAGCATTCAACACATCGGTATCAATGATGGTTAAGTCGGCCCATTTTCCAACTTCAATCGTTCCGGATAACTTTTCTTGTTTTGCCGCATAGGCTGGCCAAGTTGTATAAGCTCTTAATGTTTCTTCTTTGGAAAAAGCCTGCTCTGGATAATATGCCTTGTCAGAAGGCGATTTCTTTTTGGTAATTGCACAGTACATACCGTAAAAGAAACTCGGATTTGATCCTGTAAAGTCTGAATTAAATATTACCATGGCATTATTTTGTCGAAGTGTTCGCCAGGCGTAGGCACCTTTGGCTCTTTCTTCTCCGATACGATCAACCGTCCAAGGCATGTCTTCGACGGCATGAGCTGGTTCCATGGATGCCGTTACATCTAGTGGAGCGAATCTTTTGAAATCATCAGGGTGTACCACTTGTACATGTTCAATCCGATGTCGTAATTGTTGAGACTCAGGATGGCTCTTGAAATAGTCCTCGTATAAGTCCAACACATCTCGATTGGCCTTATCTCCAATCGCATGAATGGCGAGTCGGAAGCCTTTATCCAATGCTTTGATCATTAAATCTTTATCAAATCCGTATGCCAATCCGCTTACACCCGTATGACCTTTTTTATCGGAATAAGGTTTTAAAAACTTAGCTCCTCTTGATCCTAAAGAACCATCGTAATATCCCTTAAATCCTGTTACTTGAAGAAAATTCTCCACATTCTCTGTAGGACCTTTAGCGAGCCATGTATTTACCAATTCCATATTGTATTTCCGAGCAGCAACAAAAGCATGGACGCGCATGGGCAACTCTCCTTTGGACTCCAAGTTTTCATACACTTCCATATGCGCTTTTTCCACACCCAAATGATGTGTGGCCGTAAAACCCAAACTTAGCAACTGATCAAATCCGTAGTTCATAATTCGGGTTTGTTGTTCTAAGGTCTTCGCCGGAATTTTATCCAATAGCAAACGTTTGGCACCATTAATCAATACATATTGTAAGTTTCCTTGTTGATCCAAAACTACCTTACCTCCTTTTTCAGGTTCAGAATTCTTCGTTATTCCGGCTTTTTCAAAAGCCAAGGCATTTCCCATGACACCAAAGCCGCGCAATCCAATCAATACAATGGGATGATTAGGAGTTTTTTGACTTAATAATTTCATATCCGGATAAGCATTTGCAAATTCAGCCTCATCCCATCCAGATGCAATTATCCATTCTCCTTTGGGCACTGATTTGGATTTTGAAATCATCAATTCGATGATTTCTTCTGCAGATAGTCCTTGTAGTTTGATGGCTTCTGCTTTCTCGCCGATTTCATTCAAATGTCCGTGAGATTCTATCAATCCAGGTAAAATGACATTACCCCTCACATCGATGACTTTCGTATCTCTTCCTTTAAAAGAATTAATATTATCATTGGAACCGACAGCTATTATACGATTTCCTTTTATAGCGATGGCTTGAGCATCGGGAACGTACTTTTCATCCATTATTAGAGCTGTTGGGGAAGGATTCCCATTCATGTCAGGATCTTCCCAACTCATGGTATACACCTTCGCATTTACATAGATGATGTCTGCAGTTCCCTTGGATTTGTCTTCACAAGAAGAAAAGATTAAAAGCATCAAAAATGCACTCAAAGTAATCAGTCGCTTCATTCGGTATGTAGATTTGTTTAAAATTAGGGAATCTTTTAGTTTTCGGGATTGTTGAATTCGAAA
>CAYFJL010000201.1:0-5648 GCA_964343335.1 uncultured Polaribacter sp.
AAAAGCAATTTTTTAAATCTTCTGAAAATAAATACATTTACTTCACTGTTAATAGTTTAATAATTCCATTGTTTTGAAGAAATTCATTTCTTTTTTCCTTGTCCTTTTTTTCTGCGGATGGACTGGTTTTTCACAAGATCAATTGATTGCGCCACCTTATTTAAAAAGTGGTGATACCATTGCTATTTTGGCACCAGCTGGAATTTTAAAAGGAAGGGTAGAAACCATAAACAAAGCCAAGAAACTAGTAGAAAGTTGGGGATTGAAGGTTGTTTTGGGGAAAAATTTATTCAATCAAAATAACCATTTTGCAGGAACAGATGCAGAGCGTTGTCAGGATTTTCAAGATGCCTTAGACAATCCGAATATCAAAGCCATTTGGGCGGCGCGTGGCGGTTATGGTTCTGTACGATTGTTGGATAAGCTCGATTTTACCAAGTTTAAAGCTCATCCGAAGTGGGTGATTGGGTATTCAGACATCACGGCTTTTCACAATCACATTCACAATCTGGGTTTTGAAACCTTACATGCGATGATGGCCACCAGCCTGGAAGAAAAACCAGAAGAAATTGTAAAGACCATTGCCAGTTTTAAAGAGGCCTTATTTGGATCCCAATTATCTTATTCAGTGAAATCATCAAGCTATAATCGAATAGGAAAGGTGAAGGGGCAGCTCATTGGCGGCAATTTGGCCATCGTCACTTCCATGTTGGGCTCTTCGAGTCAATTAGATACGACCAACAAAATACTTTTTTTGGAAGAAATTGGCGAGTATAAATACTCCATTGATCGAATGCTACAAAGCTTGAAACGGGCCAATTATTTTAGTCAAGTGAAGGCTGTAATTATTGGTGACATGAGCTTGATCAAAAAGAACACCACTAAATGGGGTTCACCCATTGAACAGTTGATATTAGACGCTTTACCCAAAGACATTCCGGTTCTCTTCGATTTTCCAGCGGGTCATGAGCCCGATAATCGGGCCATGATTTTCGGAAGAACGGTTGAGTTAACCATCAACAAAGGTGCTGAAATGTCTACCCTTACTTTTGAAGAATAAGCCTATTCTTTCATGATTTTCCGAACCGTACTACTGTAGCCTGAATACAACTTCATCAGGTACAATCCGCTTGATAAATCCTCAATGTTGATTTGATCAAGATTAGAATTGAGCGATTTGATACGTTTTCCTAAAAGGGTATAAAT
The DNA here is from genome assembly GCA_964343335.1 of uncultured Polaribacter sp. GTDB lineage: Bacteria > Bacteroidota > Bacteroidia > Flavobacteriales > Flavobacteriaceae > Polaribacter. The sequence continues at coordinate 1,207 of CAYFJL010000201.1, forward strand.
CTCCACTTTCGTTAATGGATTGCTTCCTGAATCGATGTTGATGATTCGTTTCGACGGATTCGGATATACCCTGATTCCACTTAATTCTATAGTAGATGTACTCAAGGTGTTGGTTTGCTGCACATCATCAAAATAAAAGGTTGAGGTATTGCTTCCATCACCTACGTTTCCGATATCGAACATAAATACCAATTTATCGTACGTACTCGCTCCTTGAGAAGAAAAGTCCCAGTACAAGGTTTCCCAATCACCAGTAACCGTTGTTGGAGTTGCTAAATCAAAAGAACCACCACCAGATTGACGTTCCAATTTCATTTGCATGGAAGTTCCAATTGGTGCTTCTGTCCACACTTTCAAAGTAATGTACTTGCCCGTTGTAAAGTTCAATGGAGCCGCTAAGTTTAGGTATGCTCCAGCCCAAGACTGACCACCATCACGCACAATTTTCGCCATTTTTGTGCTCGAGTTTCCATTAGCTTGTGCTCCTGAAACATCGACCACAGTAGCCGTACCTCCATCAAAGTTGTTGAAGTCATTGGTAGTCGGAGTAGTTTCAAAATCAAAAGGCAATCCAGATCCTTGTGGTGTAGGACAACTGGTTCCATTGTAGGAAAACTCCATTCTACCCAAGTTGAATTCACCTTGACCCACTACTAATTTTAACACATGAGTCCCTTGGGTTAATTCTACATTCGCAGACTTTGAATTAAAAGCGCCCCAATCTCCTGTTGAACCGAAAACAATGTCTTCACTAACTTTTTGACCATCCACTTCAAAATGCATCGGTCCGCCTCCATTTGAATTCCCAGAGGCATAACGCATGTTTACGGTGTAACAGCCTGTCGATTGAACCGAAATGGTGTATTCCAACCATTCTCCAGCTGCTATCCATCCGACGGTATTGCCTTCGTTTGTAACCGCTTGGGAATCTACATATTCACTCGCTCTAAAATCGCCATTATTCCCAACTGAGGTATCGAAGTAGGAAATGTTTTGTCCGAGTCCGCCTTCAAAGTAGTCAAAGTGTGCTGCTTCGATCGTACCAGGAACAGCATGAGCAACATCACCAAAGGGCTTTTGATCACCAACTTGGATTTCAACCACATTTGAATACACAAAACTACTTCCCGTATATATTTTCGCAACAATGTTGTAAATATCCGCAGCTAGTGCTTGGGTTGTAAAGGAATACGGAGCGGTGGTGTCTTCACCTAAAAGACCATTGTCATCGTAAAATTCAACTTTTGTAATTCCGCTTCCAGAGGTATTTAAGGTCAAGTCTACGGTTTCATTAGCACCAATCGCATTTTTATTGGAGCTCAAGGTTCCGCTGATATTAATGTCTCTGCTCGTGGCCATTTGGTTGGCAGGAACCACTAATTGGAATCCGTCAGAGAAGGTTACTGTTTTTTGTGAATCCGAATAATTATGAGCCACATACGTTTTGGTACCATTGTCGTTAAAAACTGCTGCAATTGGATAATCTGCGGTTACCGTGGCGTCTATTTTACCCAAGGCTTTCATGGCATGTAACCAGTGGTAGGTTTGTGCATCCGACACTCCGAATTTTAAGGTACGGTCTTGATCGGAATTGTACAAGGAAATCGCTTCATCTGGATCTAAGAAGGAAAGATATTTCCAAATGGTATCGTGCCATAGATTCGGATTGGTATCATCTGGGTCTAAAATACCCGTGTATTGTTTGAGTTCGTTCCAAACAGTTTGAACGTAGTTGGTGTCTTGACCTAAATACAAGGATCCACCGTGCATCGGATACAACTCAATCACATAGGAAGCCGTAATATCACTAGTCCAAAAAGTTCCGTTGTCATAAGAATTCCCCCATACTCTAGAAACCATACTGTACTGCTGTCCTTGTTGGAATACACGATCGTTCATATCGAACCAATATTCTTCAATTGCGGTTTGCTCTGTGGTATAAATGTAGATTCCTAAATCTCGAATTTCATCATTTTCGGTAATGGTTCCCCAATGGATTAATGAGGAGGCAAATTGCATGCTTTCTGATGTAGATTCTTGATCGTTCCCTTGCGGGAATGAGGCAAAACCATTGGCCCAGCTATGGCCGGCATAGGGACTAAAATTTCTCAAGAAAGGGAACATGCTATCGTTTCGATCGGGAGACGACGCATCTCTAACCAGCAGGTTTACCATAGGCCCCCATTGATTTACCCATCCGGGTTCGAATTGTTCCAGAAAAGAGGCTGCATGGATAAAATATCCCCAGTGAAAATGATGGTCGTTAATGTTAGAATCCTGACCATGTCCTGCGGGATATCCAATTAGCGAAGACCAATCTGTGTTGAGATAAAACAGAAAGGCAACCTCTCCATTTTCGTAACTCAACCAATCTTCCAAACGCTCTTTGATGGTGGCAATCATTTTATCTCTGGCCGCGATATTGCCCGTTTGATCTGCGATTCTCGCCGTTTGAATTAATCGATTCATTACTTGACCTTCATTGTAAGAATCTGTCCAAGTAGCTAACCCTTCGTTTTGAAGAAGATTGATTTTTGAATTCAAATCTTGAGGCTTAAATGTCGGACTGTATTGTTGAAGATTTGGCATGGTCGGTAAAATACCTCGAAAGGTGTTTTCTACAGAGAAGCTATTGCCGTCTAAGGTTTTTATTTCTCCACGTACATTGTCATAACTATATCCGTTTGGACTCGCAGATCCTGGGGCCAAATTCCCCCATTGATGGGGTAACAGCCCCATCAAAACATTGGTTCCTGTGCCTTCTTTGATATCGGTTGTCACGGTAAACGTGGTGGTTACTTTGGATGTTGATTCGTTAAAAGACCAGTTGGCTTCTGTATTTGAAGGGAAGACATAAGCAAACTTTTTATACTCGTTCGCCACAGTGCTTACGCTCGTATTACTCTGAGGAAGCATTACAACCGACCAATAATCTTTACCATTTAAGGTTGAAGTATAGGTAGAACCAGATTGACTCCAAGTACTTCCGGTGGGAGCATACACTACATAATCGCTACCGCTTCTTCCATTTTCTACAAGTAGCATTTCGCCAGAAATTGTGGCAGTACCTTGGTATACTTTAATGGAAGCCGAAGCCGAACTGTTTTTGGTAAAGTAAATAAAGGGCATTCCGATACCCGAGATAGCTTCCATTTCATTGGTTCCGTCATTCCAATTCATGGTAACCGTCCAATCTGAAAAATCTGATACGGTTGTTTTATTCGTGGTCATACCTGTTAGACCAATTTCTATAGAAAAGTCCACGTCATTTGTTCCGAATACCCCCCAAGGAATGTAGGTCATTGCCAATCCCTTGGTAGTGGTTTTCATGCTTAAGGGATAATTGAATAAATTATCGGCCTGACCATTATGTCCAGCACCATCATATACTATTTTAGACCACCAATCATTGGTTGGTACTGGTTTTGAAGCTGCTGCTCCAGAAACTTGTGGGGTTCCACCAGGGAAAGCATTTCGTCCGGCACTATCTGTTCCTGGGAAGTTGCCAGTATAACTACCATTTCCAACTGCAACTTGAGCGGTTAGCGTAGTTACGACAAATAATGTAAAAACTAGGAATAGTAAATTCTTCAGGGTAGAAATTTCAGACGACATTGGATTGATTTTTGAGTAGCCTTAAAGGTATAAATAAGAAAAGAATCCAAGTAGATTACAGACCATACATGAACCATACGAAGTCAAAAAAGAGGATGGGTCCTAAAGAAAATCTGGAATCAAATTACCTTCTTTGTAAAAGGGCTGAAACCTAGCAAATAGCTCTTCAGAATACCAACCCAATTCCCGGGTTTTTTTAACCATTTCGGCATGCTTCGGATTTTGGTAAGCGTAATTCATCATCGAATCTGCATCAGACCAAAGGGAATAGGTGGCTTGCATCAATAAGGGGAATTCTCCAATTCCTTTGGAGAACAAAAGCTCTTTGTAGCCATTCATTGATTTCGATACCGAAGGCACATAACGCCAGAACCTGTAAGCCAATTTGGGCTTTATGGTCGCTCGGGTAATCACGGCAAGTGGTTTTGATTTATCAAAGCTTACACTGGCTTGAAAGGGATTTTCCTTGCTCCATTCGCCATGACTTTTAATGGTGTGCATTAAGACATGGCTATACTTACTGGAAGTTTTGGTGTATTCCTCACAAACTTCAGACCTTAAAAATTCACGAGCCTGAGTTTCTTCCTCAAAAACGGCCACAAATCCGAAGGTTGAAAAATCAGGTTTGATAGAAAATCCGTTGCCACTTCCTGTACCTAAGGGTTTGAAGAAAGTAAGACCAGGTGTGTTTTCAAAAGTGATGGGAGGCCTACCCATTCTGCCAAGGGCATTCCACTTGTTTTTCCATCCGGAATATTGATAAAATGCAATGAGGGTCGTTTGGGCCATGGTTTTATTTCATACGAAAAGCATGCTTGAGTTGATTC
>CAYFJL010000202.1:0-5646 GCA_964343335.1 uncultured Polaribacter sp.
GAAAAAAAGTTATGGCAATTAAAAAGCAATTTTTGAAAAGTAAACCTGTTTGCAAGGTAACATTTACCGTAGCAGCAGAAGAAGCTAAAAGCGTAGAAGTTGTTGGTTCTTTCAACGAATGGAATGCTGAAGCGACTCCTTTAAAGAAGTTGAAAAACGGAACTTTTAAAGGAACTGTTGATTTAGACACAAACAGCTCTTACGAGTTTAGATACATTATTGACGGCACTTATGTGAACGAAGATCAAGCGGATAGCTATGCATGGAATGACTATGCAGGAGCAGAAAATGCAGTATTAAACGTTTAGTAAGTTTTTTGAGTAAAAAGAAAAAGGACTCCAAATTGGAGTCCTTTTTTATTATACGGCAACCGCTCCTTTAATATGTGGATGCGGATCATAATTCATTAATTCGAAGTCTTCAAAAGTAAAATCTTCAATATTGGTGATGGAAGGATTTATTTTCATGGTCGGCAATGGTCTGATATCTCTAGACAATTGCAATTCTAATTGCTCATAGTGATTCGAATAAATATGTGCATCACCAAAGGTGTGTACAAAATCTCCAGCCTCATAGCCACATACCTGTGCCATCATCATGGTTAACAAAGCGTAAGAAGCAATATTAAAAGGAACTCCTAAAAAGACGTCCGCGCTTCTTTGATACAATTGGCAAGACAACTTGTTGTTAGCCACATAAAACTGAAAGAAAGCATGGCACGGAGGTAAGGCAGCCTTCCCCGCAGCAACATTGTCTGCAAATGATTGAGAAGTATCCGGCAACACCGATGGATTCCATGCAGAGACCAACATTCTTCTCGAATTCGGATTCTTTTTCAAATGCTCAATCACAATTTGCAACTGGTCGATTTCTTCGCTATTCCAGTTTCTCCATTGATGACCGTAAACGGGACCTAAATCGCCATTCTCGTCAGCCCATTCATTCCAAATACGAACACCATTTTCCTGAAGGTACTTGATATTGGTATCTCCTTTAATGAACCAAAGCAATTCGTAAATGATAGATTTTAAATGCAGTTTTTTGGTAGTGACCATTGGAAAACCCTCAGACAAATCGAAACGCATCTGATACCCAAAAACACTTTTGGTACCTGTACCAGTCCTATCTCCCTTTTCATTTCCATGTTCCAAAATGTGTTTTACCAAGTCGTGATATTGCTGCATCTTCCCTTAAATTTTAGTGTGGTTAAAAATAAAAAAAGTGACTATTAAATTCGCTTTCACCACTTCAAAGAGCACAAGAAGTTATCAACTTTTTTTGATAAGTAGCAAGATTTTAGAATTACGATTTGGGATTTATGAATTAAGACTTAAAACTTGAAACTTACGAGCGGAGTCCGCTTCAATATTTTGAAAAGCCAACTAAATATTACCCGATAATCATACCAGCAATGGTAGCCGACATCAAGGAAGCGATCGTCCCACCGATTAGTGCTTTCATTCCGAACTCTGACAAGGTTTTCCGTTGACCAGGGGCCAGAGATCCGATTCCACCTATTTGAATTCCGATAGAGGCAAAGTTTGCGAAACCACAAAGCATGTAAGTCGCCATGATGACAGACTTATTGTAATTCAAATGAATCGCGTTACCAATGGTTTTCAATTCGGCTAATTGGATGTATCCCACAAATTCAGATGCTGCAAGTTTGATTCCGAGTAATTGACCCATCAAGGCCATGTCTTCGCTAGCAACACCGATACACCACATCAATGGGGCAAAAATATACCCAAGGATGAATTCTAGAGAGAATCCTTGGTAGACGGTGTTATTCGCAATTATCGTATCCAATGAAGTGAAGGTCCATCCGAAGTATTCGATACCGTTAAACCCACCAACAAAACCTAATATCCCGTTAATCATGGCAATGATGGCCACGAAAACCAAAAGCATTCCACCTACATTTACAGCCAATCGCAATCCTTCAGTAGTTCCGTTGGCAATGGCATCCAATAAGTTGGTGCCGATTCTTTCTTGGGAAACGCGAACATCTGTATTTACCTCTTCTGTCTGCGGATATAATATTTTAGAAATTACGATAGCGCCAGGTGCCGCCATTACGGAGGCCGCCAGCAAATGCTTGGCAAATACCAACTCTAATTCTTTGTCACCACCACCTAAAAATCCGATGTAAGCAGCCAAAACAGCTCCAGCCACAGTGGCCATTCCACCAATCATTACCAAAAGGATTTCAGAGCGATTCATTTTCTCTAAGTAGGCCTTAATCAATAAGGGTGCTTCTGTTTGACCTAAAAAGATGTTACCTGCCACAGATAAACTCTCCATTCCGGAAATACCTAAAAAACGAGTTAAAATCTTCGCCAATACTTTGACTACCCACTGAATAATTCCTAGGTAGAATAACAGCGACGTTAATGCTGAGAAGAAAATAATGGTTGGTAAGACTTGAAAGGCGAAAATGTATCCGAAGGTATTCATATCGGCAACCAATCCTTCGAATAAGAATTTACTCCCTGCCTTGGTATATTCTAAAATTTCAATGAAAATCCCTCCGACAAATTCAAAGATGGCCTTTACAAAGTTGATCTTCAATACCCCAATGGCGATCAGCAATTGTAAGGCTAAACCGATTCCGACTTTCTTCCATTGAATGGCCAATCGATTTGCACTAAAAAAGAATGCAATTACGATTAAAACAAACATTCCTAAAACGCCTCTCCACAAGCTCTGCATAGAAAAACCTTCACTCGGAATGATTTGAGCATCCGTTTGTTCGACCACAGGTTTATCTTCTGAAACTAAAACCGGCGAATCCGAAGTAAACTTGAAAAGTACACCTCCTTCAGAGATGGTTAAATTTGAATCTGTTAGTTCTACAATATTGTAATAACGAACAGTATCTTGAGGTTGTTGATAATTAAAAATCAATAAGTTATTCTGATGAATATAGGTCCCTTTTGCCTCTAAACTTTTGGCTTTCAAATTGTATTGGAAGCTACCTTCGTATAGAGAAAAAGTATCCAAAGAATCAATTTCAAAAAGTGACTCTCCAGCACTGTTTTGTATGGAATTGAAGTTCCATGTCTTATCAAGGTCTTGGGCATTCGCGCAAAGCGAAATAAATGCAACAAAGATTATAAGTAGATTTCTTTTCATATCCTTATCTGCGATCAATTTCATCTCTAATTTTTGCCGCCATTTCATAGTCTTCATCAATTACCGCCTTCTCCAATTCTTTATGCAATTGAGCCATGGTTAAGCCAGATAAACGATCCTCTTCGGTGTCTACTGGACTCAATTCAACTAATGATTCGTCACCTTCCTCTGAACTAAGGGGTTCTAAGGCCATCTCTTCTTCTACTTTTAAATATACACCTGCTTTATCGAGGATATTCTCATAGGTGAAAATAGGTGCATCGAATCGAACCGCTAATGCAATCGCATCCGAAGTTCTGGCATCAATGGTTTCTTCTTCTCCTTCACGGATGCAAATCAAACTTGAAAAGAAGACTCCATCCACCAATTTGTGAATGACCACTTCTTTTACAAAGATGGAAAAGGTATCTGCAAAGGATTTAAACAAGTCATGGGTTAATGGTCTTGGAGGACGAATCTCTTTTTCTAAGGCAATAGCGATGGATTGGGCCTCAAAGGCACCAATGATGATAGGTAGGGTTCTTTGTCCTCCACTCTCACTCAGTACCAAAGCGTAGGCTCCAGTTTGGGTTTGACTGTAGGAAATTCCCTTTATATTCAGTTGAATTAAACTCATGAAATCAAAAGACTTTTTAGCTAAAAAGTAACAGTGGCACAATTTAATAAATTAAATTTCAAACCACCATGAAAATAAAAAAACCTACCAAATAAATGATAGGTCTTTCCTTTTTTGATTTATCAGACTATGCTTGTTTAAAAGCTTTAAGTTTATCTATTAATTTAGGTACAACCTCGAAAGCATCACCTACAATTCCGTAGTCAGCTGCCTTAAAGAATGGCGCCTCCGGATCGGTGTTGATAACTACTTTTACTTTGGAAGCATTTACACCAGCAAGGTGCTGAATCGCTCCAGAAATTCCGATTGCAATATACAAGTTGGTGGCCACTGGCTTTCCAGTTTGTCCAACGTGCTCGCTGTGCGGTCTCCAACCTAAATCAGATACTGGCTTTGAACATGCTGTAGCTGCACCAAGTACATCAGCCAATTCTTCTACCATTCCCCAATTCTCAGGTCCTTTCAAACCTCTCCCTGCAGATACAACTACATCAGCATCAGCAATGGTTACTTGACCGGTAGCCTTCTCTACCTTTTCTGTCGTTACGCCCAATCCGCCTTCCACAGAATAATCAAAATTCTCAGTAGAACCATCCACTGGATTCTCAACCATTCCGAAGGAATTTTTGGCCAAACCAATAACTTTATTTTCCGTTTTGATTTCAGTATTTGAAAAAGCCTTGTTTGAAAAAGCCTTTCTTTTCACAACAAATGGTGAAGTTGAAATTAAGTCAGACACGACATTTGATGCATATGCTGCATTCATTTCAACAGCCACTAATGGCGCTAAATACAACCCATCAGCACCTGAATCGATCACCACTACATTTGCTCCTTGATTGTTTGCAACGGCAGCAATAGCTGAAGCATATCCTTTTGCATTGAATTCAGAGAAATCACCACATACTACATTTACCACTTTAGACGCCCCATAAGTATACAACTCAGAGCTGTCGTTACTATTTACGGTAACCACCGTCATTTGGCTTCCTAACTGTTCAGCAATCTTATTTCCATAAGAAACTAGTTCAAAAGCACTCTTTTTTATTTTTCCATCTGACGAATCAGCAAAAACTAATACAGACATATTCTATTTTTTTGAAATAAGATTAATTAAATTACTTTGGCCTCTGTGTGCAACAAATTGATGAGTTCATCAATATTTTCGGCATCTACCAACTTCACATCTCCTTTCGGAGCCGGCTTCTCATAAGAATTGATTGCAGCAGTTTCACCAGCATCAACAGGCTCTACAACCTGAAGTGGTTTCTTTCTCGCCATCATAATTCCTCTCATATTCGGAATGCGAAGATCTTTTTCTTCAACAATTCCTTTTTGACCTCCAACGACCATTGGCAAGCTTGAGTTCAAATATTCGTTACCACCATCGATTTCACGTACCAATTTTACATTTTGTCCGTCTACCTCAATTTCGGTGCAAGCATTCACAAAATTAAACCCAACAAGGGAAGCGATCATTCCTGGTACCATTTGACCATTGTAATCAGCAGATTCTTTTCCAGCAAGCACCAAATCATAGCCGCCATCTTTTACTACCTCAGCCAACTGCCTTGCAACTGATAACCCGTCTACAGGTTCTGCATTCACTCGAATGGCATTATCGGCTCCAATTGCCAACGCTTTTCTAAGTGTAGGCTCGGTATTGGCCAAACCAACGTTTACCACAGTTACCGAAGCACCTTGCTTTTCTTTAAACCACATGGCACGTGTTAAACAGAACTCGTCATATGGATTGATAACAAACTGTACTCCATTGGTATCAAATTTTGTATCATTCTCTACAAAATTGATTTTGGAAGTAGTGTCTGGCACATGACTAATACATACTAAAATCTTCATTTACATTCATTTTTTGGTTGGAGCAAAATTAAGTC
>CAYFJL010000203.1:0-5645 GCA_964343335.1 uncultured Polaribacter sp.
TTTAAAGTTCGTGATAGTGAATTGCTATGCTCACATCAGCAAACCTTCTGAACATTTCCATCACACCACAATAACGTTCTACAGATAAATTCACAGCTTTCTCAATTTTCGCTTTTTGAAGATCGGCATCACCAAAATGGTAATCAACCTGAACTTTGTGGTAGTATTTTGGATGCTCCTCTGTAAGTTCACCAGTCACTTCAATTTTGAAATCTTTTACTTCGGCTCGCATCTTTTTTAATAAGGAAACCACATCCAATCCAGAACAACCTGCCAAAGAAGACAACATTAGTGCTTTCGGAGCAAATCCAACGGTATTTCCATTGTCTTCGGAAGCATCAAAAATTGTAAGCCTATGATTGCTAGGGTTGTCGGTAGTGAAATGTGTGTCTTTTACCCAAGTGGTAGTGACCAAATTTGAAGCCATATTTAACGTTATTAGGTTTATTTTTTAGTTCATAAGTAGTAAATTGTGCATTGAAGAAGGCACAATTTCATCATAGCAATTTCAACCATAAATGTATCAAATAAAATACAAATTTGCAGTACTTTTTATCTTGATATTTTCCTTGGCAATGACCGCCCAGGACAGTGCCCCACCAGTGGTCACTGCAGAAGGAAATCAGTTGTTTTGCCCTGGAACTGCCATTCCAATCGTAACCGATTTCTCAATTACTGATTCAGATGACACCACTATCGAAGCATTTTATATTCAAATATCGAATGGTTTTCAGTTTCCCAGAGACCGATTGACATTGATGGGGAATCACCCTACTATTTTACCGCTTTGGGATCATAATACAGGTCGATTGACCTTGGTGCCCTCCGCAAGTGGTCAACGTATTCAACTGGACGACTTGGTAGCTGCGGTAAAGGATGTAGTTTTTACAACCACCGCTACAAATATTGCTACGTTGAAGGAGTTTTCGCTTACCGTTTCCGCGGCGAATTATCTTCCGCATACAGGTAACTACTATGAATTTGTGGCATCTAGAGGAATTACCTGGAGCAATGCCAAGGAAGAAGCGGCACGTCGGACATATTTTGGTCGACAAGGGTATTTAGCCACTTTTACTAGTCAGATTGAGGCCGATTTTGCAGGCAAGCAAACAACTGGAGCAGGATGGATTGGTGCCACCGATGAACAACGTGAAGGGGTTTGGAAATGGGTAACTGGTCCTGAAGCAGGAACGGTTTTTTGGAATGGAGGCCCTTCTGGCTCTTCTCCAACATTTGCATTTTGGAACCGGGGTGAACCCAATGACCTAGATGGCGAAGATTATGCCCATATTACCGACCCGATGGTGGGTGTGCCAGGCTCTTGGAACGATCTTCCGAACTGGGGAGGAACCTCAGCGTTGTATGTCCCAAAGGGATACATTGTTGAATATGGGGTGCCAGGTGATCCACCCTTGCAAATTTCAGCAAGTACTAAGATTTACATGCCAGAAATTGAAGAGACGGCCGCAACGGTAATTTGTGAATCAGGAACGGCAACACTTTCTGCTACGCCAAGTGATGGAACCATCGAATGGTATGATTCGCCAACCGGAGGGAACCTACTGGGAACTGATTTTCTGTTTACCACACCGACGATTACAACCACAACTACTTACTATGCTGCCATTAATTTTGGTGGATGTAACTCCTTCGAACGAGTTGCAGTCGAAGCGGTCGTAAAACCGAGACCCACCATTGTTTCTGGACCAGATGTTCAGTTTTGTGGTGGCCCTACCCAGCTATCCGCCGTCCCCTCGGCAGGTATAATCTACTGGTATGATTCCCCAACAAGTACAAGGCCATTGACCATAGGGAGAGCCTATACGACTCCAGATATTCAAGATACTACTACGTATTATTTGGAGGTCAATAACAATGGATGTATTTCCACCACCCGAACACCAATACGGGCGGTCATCAACCGAGAAGTACCTGAATTTGATATGGAATCGAGTTTTCTACTTTGTGACGACATAGGGAGCTTGGATATTTCGGTTCAAAATCCAATGGGGAATTATCGATACGAGTGGCGAAAAGGAGATCAAATTATTGGAGATGATGTTTCCAAAGTTAGGGTTAGTTCGCCAGGAACCTACAGCGTTATTGCATACTCTCAAGCTGGGTGTCCTTCATCAGAAGAGTTCTTCGAAGTAACGGTATCTGCAAAGGCTACAATAACAAAAGACGATTTGATAATCGTTGATGATAGTAGCAATAATTCCTTGCAAATAGCTAATACCAATTTAGGGATTGGTAATTATGAATACGCCTTGGATGATCCCAATGGAATATTCACATCAAATACCTTTTTTCCGAATCTTTCTGTAGGAAAACATACCCTATACATTCGAGATAGAGATGGTTGCGGTATGGCAGCCTATGAATTCTCAATTTTAGGATATCCCACTTTTTTCTCTCCGAATGGAGACTCGGTGAATGATGTTTGGGAAATCAATGGATTCAACAGAAGTTTTTATTCTGTAACGGAGATTGTCATTTTTGATCGCTTTGGAAGAATCATCTTCAAAATGGATGACAATAAACAAAGTTGGGACGGCACGTTAGATGGTAAAAACCTTCCTTCAAATACGTATTGGTACCAAGCTATTTTAACAGACATTAATGGGTATCGAACTAAAAAGACAGGCAAAATAAGTTTGATTCGGTAGTTAACATAAGTAATTGAAATACAAATTACTAGATTGGTTTAATCTCTGTTTTTTACACATTTAGGTTCATTATTTATGTATAGAATTAACGATAATTTCAGTTTTTAATCGTTCTAGATGTAGTACCTTAGACCATTCGATTAATAACAGGTATTTCAGAAGAGTTTTAGATGAAAATGTATCGATCTATAAAAGCCGTTTTTCTAGTTTTTTCTTTGATTTTTTCTATTTATAGCTTCGGACAAACAGACTCGGCTCCTGTAGTGATGGCAACTGGAAATCAGATTTATTGTCCAGGCACTTCTATCCCTATTGTTACAGATTTCACCATCACGGATGTCGATGATACCACCATTGATGAATTTTTTATCCAAATTTCTAAAGGATATCAGTTCTCTTTTGACCGACTTTCTTTAACCGGAAATGTTCCAGCGGTTGTAGCCGCTTGGGATGCGAATACTGGTCGACTCACGTTGCAATCTTCAACGCAAGGCCAAGGGATACTTCTTACCGATTTGGAAACCATTGTAAAGCAAGTTGTATTCACTTCTACTGCTCCCAATATTGAACCAGAAAAGGAGTTTTCGCTATCGGTCACCGATGCCAATTACCTACCTTTTACCGATCACTTTTATGAGTTTATAGAATCGGCGGATATTACTTGGACGGATGCTAGAGCTGCGGCAGAACAACGATTTTACTATGGACGACAAGGATATTTAGCGACATTAACGAGTCAAGTTGAAGCCGATTTTGCAGGGAAACAAGCTCCAGGAACAGGGTGGATTGGAGGTTCTGATGAAGAGCAAGAGGGCGTATGGAAATGGATGACGGGACCAGAAGCAGGAACTATATTTTGGAATGGAACCGAAAATGGTTCTTCCCCTCCGGGACAGTTTGCTTTTTGGAATAACGGAGAACCTAATCAGGCTGGAAATGAGGATTATGCGCACATTACAGACCCTTCAATTGGAATTCCAGGGGCGTGGAATGATTTGCCAAATACAGGAAGTACTGATCCCAGATATGCCGCTAAAGGTTATATTGTGGAATACGGTAGACCTGGAGACCCTCCTTTAAATATTGCTGCTAGTACCCGAATTTATATACCTGAAATTACATCAGCTATAGGCGGACAAACTTGTCCGAATGGAAGTGTGACAATTTCAGCTTCCGTATCCGAAGGAGAAGTGTATTGGTTTGATGCAGAAACTGGAGGGAACCTCATTGCAACTGGAAGTACTTTTACCACTCCTATTCTTACCAATACAACTATTTTTTATGCGGCCGCTGGACCATCTGATTGTGACTCAAAGACACGAGTGCCAGTTGAAGTTATTGTCAATCCGATTCCGCAAGTGAACGATAATGTGGCCATTCAGTTTTGTGAAGCAGATAGGGACGGATTCGGAACTTTCGATTTAACATCGGTTAATCAGCAAGTTTCTAATAATGTTTCCAATGAGACTTTTGCCTACTTTCTGACGGAAGATGACGCGAATAACAATACCAATCCAATAAATGACCCTACGAATTATAACAATCAGACAAGCAGCTATGAGACGGTATGGGTTCGGACCACAAATGCAACCAATTGTTTTGCGGTCTCTCGAATCAATTTAGAGATTACATCCACTATCATTCCGAATACATTCACTCGAATTTATGATGAATGTGACGATTATATTGATGATGCCAATGATGATTCAGACGGAATAACCACCTTTAATTTTGGAGATGTTACCGCTGATATTATTGATTTGTTTCCTGCTGCTCAAAGACCTACTTTATCGATACGATTTTTCGAAACTGAATTGGACGCTACCAATGGAACTGATGAAATTCCTGATATCACTAACTATAGAAATACAACACCTAATTCTCAAGAGATCTTTGTTAGGGTTACTAATTCGGTGAACAATGTTTGCCAATATGTGGGTTCACACATCACTTTGAATGTGACTCCTGTCCCCACCACCGTTAATTTAGATGAATTCAATGTTTGTGATGACGATGCTGATGGGGATGATACCAATGGTTTTGTACAAAATATCGACTTGGAAAGTCGCACACCATTGATTTTAGGAAATCAAGACCCATCACTTTTTACGGTGACTTATCACGAAACTGCCGCTGACGCCACTGCAGGAAGCAACCCACTTTCGTCGCCTTACACGAATAGAGATCGAGATACGCAGACCATTTATGTTCGTGTGGTTGAAAATGGCACCACTTGTTTTGTTGATCGACATTCTTTTACTCTAAACATTCGGCCCTTACCAAATATTACAAATATTGTGGAGTTGAAACAGTGTGATACGGATACAGACGGATTCAGTCCGTTTAACCTCTTTGAAGCGAGTACGGATATCTCAACAAATCATGCCAACGAAACCTTTGAGTTTTTTGAGTCTCTTCCGGAAGCAATTGGCGGATTAAGTCCAATTGGCAATCCGACTGCTTTTGTAAATAGAAATCCGACTTCTGATATTGTTTGGGCGCGAGCAATTTCTCAATACGGATGTTACCGAATTGCCCAAGTGAATCTAACGGTTTCCACAACTGGAATTCCGCCTACTTTTCAAAGAACTTTTAGCGTTTGTGACGATTTGTTAGATGGTGATGATGCTGATATGATTGATAACGATGATACTGATGGGATTGCCACCTTCGATTTTAGTTCAGTAACGGGAGAGTTACGATCTCAATATCCAGCGAGTCAGCAATTAACCATAACTTATTATCGAAATTTAGCGGATGCATTTGCAGAGCAAAATGCCATTCCCGATCCAGCCAATTACCGGAATATTGGATATCCGAATTCTCAAGACATTTATGTTAGAATCGATAGTAATTTAGATAATGATTGTCTGGGCCTCGGTCACCATGTGACCCTTGTCGTAGAACCTGTTCCAGTGGCTAACACAGTAACAGACATTGAAGAATGTGACGATGCCTTATCTGGAAGTACGGTGG
>CAYFJL010000204.1:0-5630 GCA_964343335.1 uncultured Polaribacter sp.
TGATTTTTATAAATCACTAAAGCAACTCTGGTTTTGTTTCTAGGATTGAACAATTCATCAATTGTAGCGTTTAGTTTACCATAATCTATTTCATTGAAAACGGAATCGATTGGGTCATTGTGACCAAAGGGATAGGGCTTATCAACTTTATTTTTGTTTCGATTAGGTATGAGATATTCCTTAGAAATATCCTCATCATTAACTGCCAAAACAGTACCCAAGCCTTCTCGATAAAACGCCTTTCTTGTCAATAATTTAAAAGCATCAGAGGAAGCTATTTTATTCCCTTCATCAATTTCATCATTCGCTAGATAAATGGGATCGAAATTATTGTCATTTGCATCTGTAAATTCCAATGTTCGATTGGCTACAAAGACTGATGAAGCCATACTTTTGGCAGAATAACCTGCAAGAATATTAAGTTTCGGATAATTAAAAACAATAAAAAATAATAGTGTGGTAACGATGAGCAAAAGAACTCTAGCAATAATCTTCATAGTAAAAAATAAGAGCTTTAAAGATACTTATATTCCAAATCAGTTTAACGATACTTTATAAAAAACATGGCGTATCTTTGTTCGCTCAATAGTTGACTATGTTAAACGCCAGAGAAATAAGAAAAGATTTTCCAATACTTGACAGAAAAGTACATGGAAAACCCTTGATTTATTTTGATAATGCCGCTACCTCTCAAACACCTCAAGTGGTTATTGATTGCATCGTTGATTACTATCAAAATTACAATGCCAACATCCATAGAGGAGTCCATACCTTAAGTCAGGAAGCTACCGACAAGTATGAAGAAGCGCGAATTACCATTCAAAAACATTTTAACGCGGCGAAACCTTATGAGATTATACTAACTTCAGGTACCACACATGGTATAAATATGGTGGCTTCTGGATTTGCTTCACTAATTCAAGAAGGTGATGAAATCATTGTTTCTGCGCTAGAACACCATTCCAATATTGTTCCTTGGCAAATGCTATGCGAAAAAACGGGAGCCATTTTAAAGGTCATTCCAATGACCGAAAGCGGGAATTTGGAAATGAGTGTTTATCATGAATTATTGAATTCAAAAACGAAACTTGTTTTTTGCAATCATGTTTCCAACGCTTTGGGAATTATCAACCCTATTGAAGAGATTATTGAAGCAGCTCATAAGTTTGGTGCTGCGGTACTGATTGATGGAGCTCAAGCGACTCCGCATACCAAACCCGATGTTCAAGAATTGGACGTCGATTTCTATGTTGCCTCGGCACATAAATTATGTGGTCCAACGGGAGTTGGATTGTTATATGGAAAAGAAGAATGGCTGCAAAAGTTACCACCCTATCAAGGAGGTGGTGAAATGATTGAGACCGTTACGTTCGAAAAAACAACTTATGCTGGATTGCCCCATAAGTTTGAAGCGGGTACACCAAATATTTGCGGCGGAATTGCATTTGGAGCTGCCTTGGATTATATGAATTCTGTTGGTTTTGAGAACATTCACAAGTATGAAGGCGAACTTCTAGCTTATGCCAACGAAAAACTAAAAGCCATTGATGGATTAAAAATATATGGTGATACCACGCAGAAAACATCAGTGATTTCATTCAATATCAAAGGAATTCACCCTTATGACATTGGTGCCATACTCGACAAATTGGGCATTGCTGTACGAACGGGACATCACTGTGCCCAACCTATTATGGATTTCTATAAAATACCCGGAACGGTGAGAGCTTCCTTCTCATTTTACAATACCAAAGAAGAAATAGACATCTTCATTGAGGCCCTTCAAAAAGCTAAAATGATGTTATCATAAATAAAAAAAGCTAAGATTACTCTTAGCTTTTTTTATGATCTATGTGTTGTGTTTTATTAACGCAACATTGGAGAATAATTGGTTGGATAGTCACCTGCTGTTGCAAGACCATCTGTAGCCTGCATGAAGTTAGATCCGAAACCATTATCCATAGCTCCTAAAATTTTATTAGCCATTAATGCATATCCTCTAGCTGTTAAGTGAACTCCATCCAAACTAATCAAACCACCAACTACCAATTGTGTTGTCATGGTATAATTGTCAAATGCAATTCCTGTAGATGCTTCTTGTAAAATTCCTTTGAAGTCTACCAAAGCAACATTCGGGTTAGCGTTAGCAACGGCTTCAATAGTTGCGTTGTAGGCATCTGTAGCGTCTTTAACTGCTGTTTGCTCTTGCGGAGTTAACACCCAATTGTCAGCTAATGGTACCGAAACACCATTGATTTGGGTTGGGTTACCACCTACTACAGTTCCAAGAACTGCAGATGCAGGCAATACGATTAAATCATCTGCCGTTGCTGGTCTCATGTTCACTAATGGAGCACCGAAGATGGTTAAATCAGTTAAGTCTTCATCCAATATTAACACAGCATTCTGTCCAGCTGCGTAGTTAACTTTTCTCTTATCTACTTCAGCTTGGTCGAAATTAGCCAATAAAGCCATTACGGGTGCTGGGAATAAGTTTGCGTTTTTCGCTGCTAGAATTTGGTCTAAGGTAGCGTTATACTGAGCAAAACCAGCATTCAATTGAGCTGCTGTACCTGAATCTAACGGAATCGCATTATGAGGTACTGTAGTGAAGTATGCAAAATCAGTGATGTAAGGCACATTTGCCACAACTCCTTTAGCTCCTCCCGATGTAAGTGTGCTTACCATGTTAGAAAAAACGCTTCCGAATACAGCTGCATTCGTAATATCATTTCCTCCATAAGTTGAAGGGTCTAAGTTACCAGTAACATTATGGTCAACTCCAGATCCACCTGAAGTTGCATATCCTAATACATCATTACCTCCAATTTCAGATAAGGTAAAGAAAGTAGGGCTAGTCGCCATAGCATCTCCTAATACCGTAGCAGTAGGTGCAGAAGCCATTCTTACATAGTAAGGATTTGCAGCTCCAACAGCCAACGCTTGTAAGCTACCATATCCTGGTGCTACCAAATGGAAACTCTTAGCTCCAGGTACACCAAAATTGTTAATAGGACCTGAAACAGGTGTAGTTACTTCCGTAGTAGGTGTAGCCGCCAGACGAACTGGACCTGCACCATTAAAGTATAATCTTGGTGCTTGAATTGGATTTCCTCCTAATAGCATACCACCAATATTATCATTCATCATTGGCTGGTTAAAATCACCACCGCCGGCCATTTTAAATTTGCCTGCCAATATATTTGGGAATGAATTTGTTTGTGCCGCTTGGAACAATGCACCGTCTGTAAAACCAGCTGTGAAAGAAGCCCCTAAAGAAACGTAATTAGAGAAATCTAACCCTGTGGTACTTAATGGAACCACTGGTACTGCTTCGGCGGGTACAACAGGTATGTCATTATCTGGTGGGGTACATCTAAAGAACCCAATGGATAAGAATAATATTACTATATATTTAATACTTTTCATAAGTGTTGTTATTTTTTAATTATTAATTGTCCAAGATAAGTAGTACTGAGAACCAATAGCTCCTACACCAGGTGCACTGAAGAACTCTTCACCTGTCAAGTTAGAACCACCTAATTTAATTACAGATTTCAAGCTTGGAATTCTGTAGTTCACCTGCATGTCTAACACAGTACGAGCATCTACCATACCATCATTGAAAGTAGATTCCCATAAGAATTCATTCTGCCATCTTGCGTTAAAGTTGAATCCGAAGTTTTCGAATAAGTCATTCTTACCAAACTGGATTTTTACTTTGTGCTCTGGAGTGTTGAATCCTGCTTCAAAATCAGGGTCTGTAGACTGATCAAAATCAAACTTTGCATAGGTATAGTTGATTCCGAAATCGAATCCTCCTAAAATTTTTGTATTAATTCCGATGGTTGCACCATAAGAATTGATATCAGCAGCAGAGTTTGTATAGGTTTGGAAGGCAACGAAATCTCCATTTGCCAAAGCAGCTAATGCTAATGGAACTGGAGCACCTCCAGGTCCGATTGGAGCGGTATCCGATAAGTTCGTATTCCCATAGAAAGGAACAAGTACATTCTTACCAGCAATAAAATCTTCATAACTGTTGTAGTAGAAGCTCGCATCAATGGTGATGTTCTTTTCACCAACTGGAACTAATCCTCTATATCCAACCTCCCAAGCAGTTACACGCTCTGGAGCAACTAAGTCAACGTTAATCGCTGTTGGAGTTCCATTAACTACAGATGATGCAGAGAATGCATTCTCATATGCCAATCTACCAGAAACTCTTGTTGTTTGTCCTAAACCACCTAATAACTGACCTGCACCACTTACATTTAATGGATTTGTCAAATATCTATCTAAGTTGTCTGGAGCAGAACCAACTAAATAAGCTCTACCAGCATTTAATCCGATGTATTGATCTTGTGTAGTTGGGTTTCTAAAACCTGTTTGGAAAGAAGCTCTGAAGTTTTGATTTTTATTTTCTCCAGCTGCATATGCTAACGATACTCTAGGGGAGAAATTTCCATCAAAGTTTTGAGCCTTATCATAACGGATAGAAGCTGTTAATTTCAGACGATCTTCCTCCATAAATTTCTTTTGCATCTGAGTGTAGATACCAAATTCGTCGTAGTTAATCGGACCGTCATAATCTGTAAAGATACTTCCGTTAGAGTTTAACGAATACAAACGGTAAGAACCACCTACTTGGAATTCAGCAAAATCAATAACATCTCTTAAATTGTAGTTTGCATCAACGTGATACAATTTCGTGTTATCTTGAAACTTAGATCCTGTAATTAAATCTGGATCAGCAGTTACTCTATCAAATGCCGCTTGGAATCCGGCAGTTCCAGGAATTAATCTTCCAGTTTCTGCTGTTGTTCTTGCCAAGTTATGTGCTTGATCAGAGTTCAAACCTGCTAAGGTACCTTGCAAGTAAGCTCCAACATATTCTCCAAACCAAGTGTTGTCATCTTTCCACGCTCTGTTGATGTTAATAGCAGCAAAACGCGTATCGAAAGAATCTCCTGCATCTTCCGTTGTCATATAACCTCTTACGAAGAAGTTGTCGCCTACCACTTCTAATTTGTGCTGACCTAAGAAGAAGTTCTGAATGTTATATCTGTTTGTACCTTGGTAAATAGTGTTACCTGTACCAAACTTAGAGTTCCAGATGATTTCTAAACTTTCATCACCAAATGGACGATAGTTTAACATCCCTGAGAACTTCACACTTTTTGCCTCATAAGACATCAAGTCGCGCTCGTCATAACCAGTTCTACTGATATTTTCACTTGGGATTAAAGCAGCTGCTCCGTTAGGAATAAGACCTAATCCTTCTAAAGTTTGAGCTACCCCTCTAATGTTTGTAGAAACCTCATCACCATAAACATTTAAACCGTCATAGTTTCTGTCAGAAGTACGATCACCAGCAACCCAACGACCATTTCTTGTGTTTCTGTAATCAACAGCATGCCATTCAACACCGTCTAAGTAAGCCAAAGAAACTTTTGCCGCAAACTTATCAGAAAACTTGTGCGCCATTCTAAGGTTGAAGTCATCATAACGATTGTCTCCAGCAGCCTCCTGAATAGTGAAACCAGTTTTCAAAGAAACGCTAATTCCTGTATTATCAAAAGGACTCTTACTTCTCATGAACATAATACCGTTAAATGCGTTTGCACCAT
>CAYFJL010000205.1:0-5629 GCA_964343335.1 uncultured Polaribacter sp.
TTTTACTTTTTCGATTAGCTTTTCCCTAGGTAAATTTATTTATCCATCTTCACGGAGGGTACTCGAATTGTAAAAATACGACAGAAACTCTCTTTACGTGGCTAACATGTATGAATGGTTTAAAAAATTGTGTGGATGGTAAATTCGACTCAGAAAACGGATTTTTACGCTTTTTTAGTCAAAATCAGGCCATTTATAAAGGAAAAACACCTAGTTACACATGAATTTCGTTGAAGTCAAAAAATAAATTTAAATTTAATGACCTGATTAGATCATTATGTTAAGCGCTGTTATTATTGATGATGAACCCAAAGCGATTCAAAGCTTAAAATGGGAGTTATCTGACTTTGAGGATGAAATTCAAGTAGTGAATACTTTTATCGATCCCGAAAAAGCCTTGATTTATCTAAGGAATAATAAAATTGATTGTCTATTTCTTGATATTGAAATGCCCACCATGGATGGCTTTCAGTTCTTGGAACAACTAGAGAGTTGATTTTGCCGTAGTCATCACAACCGCTTACAATGAATATGCACTAACAGCTCTTAAAAAACAAGCTATCGATTACCTGTTAAAACCTATCGATTCCGATGATTTAAAGGAGACCATTGATAAGATTAAAAGACATGTTGAAAGACCTTTAAGCTCTCATAAATTTGAGGATATTCTGTTGAAATTCAACAATAAGTTGAATCATAAAAAAATCACCATCAACACCGATGGAAAATTGGTATTCATTGAGCCGATGGACATCTTCTATGTCGCTTCTGATGGAAATTACTCGACCTTATTTTTAAATGATAAAAAGAAAATTGTGGTGACCAAGAAACTAAAAGAGATCAATGAATTACTTCCGAATGATGATTTCTTTCGAGTGCACAATTCCTATATCATCAATCTGCATAAAATCAAGGAATTCTTAAAAGTTGATGGCTATGTAATCCTAGAAAATGGGGATAAAATTCCAGTTTCTAGACAGCGTAAGGTTGAATTCTTAGAAAAATTTTAGACCATGAAAAAGATCCCAGTACTTTTCGTTTTTTTATTCCTATCAAACCTTACGTTTTCGCAAAGGACAAAACCTACTTTAAAAGCCCAAATTGATAGTATTTTGGTGAAACGACCAATTGAGTACAAGGGAATCAATGACTATCTGAGATCTTTCCGAAGAGACACCAATAAATTAAAGGAGCTTATTACAACTTTCGATACGAACAATTACTTGGAAGGCAAATCTTATTCTCAAAATTTATTGGGAATTCAATATCGAAATTATGCCTTTTACCAAAAATCAATTGAAAATCATAAAAAGGCTTTAGAAACAGCACGGAAAGCTAAAAGCGTAGAATTTGAAGTATTTAGTTTGAACATGCTTGGGGTTGCCTACCGTAAAATGGATGCTAATAGAACCGCACTGGACTACAACCAAGAGGCATTGGCATTGGCAGATGCTGTTGAAAATCCGAATTTGGGTATCCGCCGTGGAACAGCAGTATCTCTTAATAGTATGGGAAATATTTACCTTCTTTTAAGGCAATATGATTTGGCGATCGAACAATTCAAAAAATCTCAGAAAATTGAAAGAGAAATTAACAACAAACTTGGGTTGGCGATTAATTATCAAAATATTGGTTTTGCGAAAGACGCACAAGGTCATTTGGATGAGGCCTTAGAATACTACAACAAGTCACTGGCAATAAACAATGAGATTAATAATACTTTCGGAAAGGTGATTTGTAATAGTAGCATCACAAATATTTTAATCCAACAGGATAAATCTGAAGAAGCCATCGAGCGAATAAAAAATACCTTTGATGCCGTAAAAAACTTAGCGAATTCAGAATACCTCTCTTATCACTATTTAAATCTTGGTTGGGCAGAAACAAAACTCAAAAGGTATAAATCTGCCGAATCAAATCTGCTCAAAGGTTTGGAAATTGCAAAGGAAAACAATTTACCTTCCTCTTTATCATACGCCTATTACCACCTTTCTGAACTGTATCAGTTTACGAGAAATTATCCAAAAGCCTATGATTTCTTTAAAAAAGCAGTAGAGTTTGACGATAAAATTACCAATGAGCGGAACATCCGTTATGTAAATGATTTGATTATCAAATATGACAGTGAACGCAAGAACAATCAAATTAAAAGTTTGGCAAAACAAAACGAAATTGCACAGCTACAAATAGATAGGAACCAGAACATTTGGATCATCCTTGTGGTGAGTTTCTTGCTGATTTTTACACTGTTTTTCTTAAACTACAGGCAACGTTTACACCTCAAAGAAAAAAGGATTTTAACCCTAGAGCAAGATGTCTTGCGGGCACAAATGAATCCGCATTTTATTTTCAACGCTCTAAACTCCATCAAGCATTATATTATCAATAACGAACAAAAGAATGCTGTTCATTATTTGAATAAATTCTCAAAATTAGTACGGAAGATATTGGAATATTCTTCTGTAAAAGAAATTTCATTGAAGGAGGAATTAGAGACCATGGATCTGTATATGAATATTGAAAATATTCGGTTCTCCAATGAAATAAAATTTAATTTGAAGGTTGATGAATCATTGAATCTTACCTTGGTAAAAGTTCCGCCATTAGTACTCCAACCTTTCTTAGAAAATGCTATTTGGCATGGCTTGTCGTCCAAAAAAGGAGAAAAGATTGTGAACTTATCGGTAAGCAAATCCTTAGATAATCATATTCAGATCGACATTGAAGATAATGGTATTGGTCGAAAGGCGTCCGCCAAAATTAAATCGAATAAAGTAGCTAATAAAAAATCAATAGGAATCGAATTGACTGTGGAGCGTTTGAGCAATTTCATCAAAGGATTTGAAAATGACTTCTCCATTCAGTTTGACGACTTGTTGGACAAGCATAAAAAAGCAATTGGAACCCGGGTAAAATTATTGATTCCGACTACTTAGTGTTTTTTTGCAACTTCTTCGAGTTCGTTATACCACGATTCGCCAAACTTTCTAATTAATGCCTCCTTCACAAATTTGTAAACGGGAACTTGAAGTTCTTTTCCCAAACTACAGGCATCATCGCAGATGTCCCATTTATGATAGTTTACAGCAGAAAATTCGCTATAATCTTTGATTCGAACCGGATACAAATGACAGGATATTGGTTTTTTAAAATCGACCACTCCTTTATTATAGGCCTCTTCAATTCCGCATAATGCAGTTCCATTTTGATTAAATGTCACATAGGCACATTCTTCACCATTGACTAAAGGAGTTTCCAATTCACCAAAATCAGAGGTAATCCAAGTACCTTGTTTCTCAATGGCTTCGATTCCTTCTTTTCGTAAATAGGGTTTTACCTTCGGATAAATAGCTTCTAAGATTTCTGTTTCGGCTTTTTCTAGTGGTGCACCAGCTTCTCCTTTCACACAACAAGCACCTTTACATGCCGACAAGTTGCACACAAAATCCTTTTCTAATATATCCTCTGAAACGATCGATTTTCTAAGCTGGAACATAACGCAAAAATAACATTAAAATTCTCTACTATTCTATTTGCAACTTGATAGAGTTGACTACTTTTGCAAAAATTTTTAAACGAGGAATGAATTTTAATTTCAAAGAAATTTTTACTGCTTTTATGGTATTATTCGCAGTAATTGATATTGTAGGAAATATCCCAATCATAATTGATTTACGCAAAAAGGTAGGTCACATTCAGTCCGAGAAGGCCTCAGTGATTGCCGGTGTGATTATGGTGGTGTTTTTATTTCTAGGGAAAAGTTTACTCAACCTAATTGGTATTGATGTAAACTCTTTTGCTGTGGCCGGTGCCTTTATCATTTTCTTTATTGCGCTAGAAATGGTATTGGGAATCACATTATACAAAGACGAAGGCCATAGCCCCATTACCGCTTCTGTGTTTCCTTTGGCCTTTCCGCTCATTGCAGGTCCAGGTAGTTTGACGACCTTACTTTCTTTGCGAGCTGAATTTCATGTAGAAAACATCATTCTAGCTGTTTTCTTTAATGTGGTGGTGATTTATGTTGTACTAAAAACCTCTGCTAAAATTGAAAATCTGATTGGAAAAAATGGTATTTTAATCATTCGAAAGGTTTTTGGGGTAATTCTACTAGCCATTGCCGTAAAACTCTTTACAGCGAATATTAAAATGCTTTTGGCTTAACTATGAAATATGATGTGCTAATTATTGGTGGTGGTGTCTCAGGAATGCAATGTGCTTTAGTTTTGGGGTCTGCCAAAGACAAGCCATTTGCTAACAATAAAAGGATTGGATTGGTTTCACACCAACGTGCATCACATTTACAAAATGCTTTGTTCAATAATGTGCTCGGGCTTCAATCGGGCACATTAGGACGAAATATACTTGTTGAGGGAATGGAGCAATTACAAGACCAATACCCTCATATCAATATCCTTGAAAAGGAAAAAGTTACCGAAGTAAATGCTTCAGGGGACGGGTACGAAATTGTTACCAATAAAAATACCTATGCCTCAAATATTGTGGTTTTGGCTTTAAACTATGCCAAGCCACTAACCATTATAGGATTGGAGGAATTTGTAATTCCGCATAAAAAAGCCAATCCCAAAAAAGACCGAATTCAACTTCAAAACACCGATCATTACATTAAGGAAGGTCTATACTGCTGTGGCACTATTGCTGGACATAGAAGTCAGTTTGCCATAGCTGCAGGAAGTGGTGCATCGGTTGCAACAGACATTCTTACTTTATGGAATAATGGTGCACATACCAAGGTACACGACAAAATATGACGAATGTCATTTTTTTTGGTTTTCATTCAATTTAACTTTATGGTGAGTTTATAAGGAAAATAAAGCCTTAGACTCAAACACTAAGTAAATAACTCTAAAAGGTTGAGTCATGAGAACAAAAAAAAGTCCAAAACATAAATTAGAAAACTACAGTAAAATATTTATGCAAATAGGATTAGTGTTTTCCCTTTTTGTGGTTTACTCATTAATGGAACACAAAACCTATGAATCATTTGATAAACAATTGTTAGGCGTTGCCAACATGGTCGATGAGATGAAAGAAGACATTCCTATTGTGGAGATACAAAAAGTGGAACCACCTAAGAATGTACCACAAACTGTAGAGGTAGTTAAGGTAGTAGAAGATGATTTAAAAGTTGAAGAAACCATCATCGAATCTACAGAAACTGACGAAACAGAAGCTGTCATCGTTGAGGAAAGAGACATTGTAACGGTTGAAGAAGAGGAAGAAATCGTAGAAGATATTCCTTTTGTATTGATCCAAGATGTACCTGTTTTTCCTGGCTGTAAAGGGAACAACGATCAATTGAAGAAATGTTTTACAAAGAAAGTAACGGAGCACTTTAGCAAACGTTTTGATGTTGGCTTAGCTTCAGAACTTGGGTTGAGCGTTGGTAAAAAAAGACTTTATGTTGTATTTACCATCTGTAAGAAGGGTACTGTTAAAAATGTACGTTCAAGAGGTCCTCATCCAAGATTAGAGAAGGAGGTAGCTGAAATTATTGCTTCATTACCGAATATGACTCCAGGGAAACAAAGGGGAGTTCCAGTAGGAGTTAGCTATAGTATTCCAATTACTTTTGATGTAGTACAGTAAGTTGTTACAATAGCGTAAC
>CAYFJL010000206.1:0-1186 GCA_964343335.1 uncultured Polaribacter sp.
CACAATCTTCTAAGTCGAAGTTCCAATTTTTAGAACCAATTATCACATCTAGTAAAGGCTTTAATTGCCTAACTTCGTTTTCTGAATTTACTGATGTACGAAAAATTGATATTTCTTTTTTGAAGTTTCTTTTATTAAATCTGCCATTTAATTTTAAGCGAATTTTACACCCCGTTTTAATTATACTCTTATATTTTTAAACTTCCATTTTTTTAAACCTCCAAATAAAAACAGTAACCCTATGCCTAAAGCAACAATAGAATAAATTGTTTCTAAACTGGATACAGCTTTTTGTTGAGGAATACCAAACAATAATTCTCCAGCACCGCGAATTATATACACTCCTGAAATTATAAATATTCCATATTTTAAATTTGGGAGTTTTTTAATTTTTCCATCTGCGGAAAGGCCATAAAGTCCAAAAATGAAAAAGACAATAGCAACAAAAATCGTCAATAGGTAAGGTAATGAGAAATGTATTTGAGAAAGCTTAACCATTTCTTCTCCTATCCCTGTTATCTCAAACATTTTTTCTGCCCAAAATAGACCGATAATGTGAGCAAATGCTATTATTATATTTATATATCCACCAAGTCTTAACATAACAATCCTACTTTACTACTGTTCTACTAATTCTTTAAGTTCTCTATTCATTTTCTTAAAAATTTCTAATTCTTTAAAAATCTTTTTTCTAAACAGAGAGGCAATAATGCCTTTTAATTCCCATTTTTGAATAAAAACAACATTCTGTTTGTCTACCTCTTCAATTATAAAACTATGTGTTGCCTTAAAAAAACAATTCAGCATAACAACTTGAGTAGCAGAAAATGATTTAAAATCATTTTTACTAACTGCCTTAGCTTTAAAATTTGAACTTTTGCCATTTGGTTGTGTAATTGTTACTTTGAATTTATTCCCCATAATTAAGTTATTGTTACTTTCCATTTTTAAAACAGAATTCCAACTAGGATAATTTTCAAAATCTGTTATCACCTCCCAGGCTTTTTCTTTTGAAGCTTTTACAGCTATTTCAATTTTATATTCTTTCATTTTTTGAGCATTAACATTAATAAAGAAGGCACTAGCAAATAGGACTAATAAAACTTTCATAATAAATATTTTGTAATTTGGTTAACTTTATCTAATTTTTGATTTACTTCTTTTTAAGAAACATCCTTACACTATC
>CAYFJL010000206.1:1286-2644 GCA_964343335.1 uncultured Polaribacter sp.
TGTGTTACTTATACCATCACTATTATATAATGTAGAAACATTTAAGGAAATATCATTTTTGAAATAATAATCAAACGAAATGGAACCTACAAAAGCATTGTCTTCGATGGAATTGCCATAGGGCATAAAATAACTTAATTCTCCTTTGAAACCCATATCTTTTATAACACCTTCCCAGCCTAACCCCAAGGTGTAATTTTCCAAATATTTGGCGACTATCATTTGAAAATCATATTGAAATTTGTTGAAATTATACTTTATAGCCACTGTATTATTTTTCCATTCATCTGTATAATTAATAGCAATTTCTAAACTGGAATTTCCAGAAGTGAAATATTTTGCTCTTAAGGCATCTGTCCCTGGTCGCTCTTCGTAATCAAAATCAAAAAAGCTGTAAGCATTAAAAAGGTCATTTGGATTCCAAACCAAATTCTTACCCCAATTTATACGCTGACGACCTAAAACCAACTGCCATTTGTTTGAATGATAATCTACATACAACCGGTCAATATTTGAAAGCATAATAAGTGCTGGCCGATTTATCAATAAAGCAGTCATATCTATATCTTGGTTTGAATTTTCAACCATTGACGCATAGTCTGGAATTGATTTGACTGAAGTGCCCCAAAATATCCTATTACGTAATTCGATTGCTAGCGTAAGATTATCATTGGCATACATCTTAAAGTTCAATCTATTATGAATTAGATTGTCATTTCCTATACTATCCAAGGAAGTAAAACTAGAAGTGTTTAAATACTTTACATAACCCGAAAAGTCTACATGTTCAGAACCCCAATTTTGCTTTTCCTGTGCCGTCATATTGATTATTGATGCAATAACCAAAATATAGAATACTATGTGCTTTGTTAACTTCAACTTAATTACTTGGTATCCTTAATTATTTTACCATCTTCCAATGTTACTATACGATGTGCCCTATCAATAACGCGTTGATCATGCGTTGAAAAAACAAATGTTATTCCTTCTTTTTCATTGAGTTGCTCCATAATGTCAAGAAGATCTGATGTGGATTTTGAATCTAGATTAGCAGTAGGTTCGTCAGCTAATACAAATTTAGGTTTGGAAGCCAATGCTCTGGCCACTGCAATTCGCTGTTGTTGACCGCCACTCATTTCATTGGGACGTTTTGATGCTTGACTTTCCAATCCAACCGATTTGAGCAAAGATTCAACTCTATTATCAATTTCTTCTTTCGATTTATGCTGCAAAAGCATAATGAAACCTACATTTTCCTTAGCGTTAAGGACTGGGATTAAATTATAAGCCTGAAACACAAAACCAATATTTTGTAATCTGAAATTGATAAGTTCGTTTTCCTTCATTCCAATGATATC
>CAYFJL010000206.1:2744-5575 GCA_964343335.1 uncultured Polaribacter sp.
CCTACCAAAATATTCAATCGTCCATATTGACAACAATACACCTAGAAGCGCCGCTATAAAAGCCAAGAAAAGTGTTTCCAAAATAATCATGGTAAAGACTTTTCGTTTATCCATACCAACAGATAGCAACATCCCTATTTCTCGTTTTCGTTCCAGAACCGCCATGAGCATAGTATTAACAATGCCAAAAGCCAAGGCTAATAAGATAATCCCCATAAAAATGTAAATAAAGTTGCTCATGGCTTCTTGGGCATAGCCCAATTCTGGTGAAAGTTGATCCCAACTTTCAACGGAATTGTTTGTTTTGATTTGGTTCTCTACAGTTTCAGTTTCAGTAATGTTATCACACAAGATGGCTATTTCATGGTATTTGCCACTTAAACTAACTAGTGGAGCTAAATCATCATACTTCACAAATACATTTTCCTCATCAAACGAACTGTTTATGGTTTTAAAAATTCCTTCAACCCTAAAACCAGTTGAAACGGTATTATTATTGGAATCTTGAAAGTTGAGTACCACCTTGGAATTGACTTTAACACCTAATTTATTGGCTAGTTTTTCCCCAATGATAATTGGATTTCTTTTTAGTTTGTACAAATAGGTTCCTTGCACCAGTTTTTCTGAAATATCTGTGACATTTTTTTCTTTATCAGGGAATATTCCCATAATCTTCACACCATAATTACCATGAGCTGTAGATGCCATTCCTTGTAATACCAACCGTTTCGTATAAGCCGTTACATGACTCATGGTGTCTATTTCTTTTAAAAGAGTATTACTTCCTATGATAGTATCTTTTTTATCAAAATTTTCCTGAAAACCAGCATTGTGAATTTGGATGTGGGACAAATTTGTATTTATAAAACTACTCAAACGCTGATCGTTCATACCGGAGACCATGGCCATGATAAACAACCCAGACCAGATGCCTAAAACTACCGAAGCAATGACAATACTGCTTCGTAGTTTATTACGCCAAACGTTTCTCCAAGCAATCATTAATAATGTTTTCATTTTGTTACTTTAAAAAGTTAACCTCTCATAGCATGCAGAGGATTCAGTTTTTTAATAATTAAGATAGGATATAGAGATACCAACAAGGCTATTATGAAAATTAGTGAAGCATGCACCAAGGGCAGGTCAGGTTGTATGTAAAATGGAATTTCTGCATTAAACCCGAAGTTCTCCATCATTTCGGCTTGTGTACCAGGTAGTACCAAAGGGTCGTAGTGTTTCCACAACATGATTGGATACGCAAGAAGAACACCCATAATTACTCCCAACAATGATAGTATAATGGTTTCTATAAACACCATAAACATTAACTTGCCTTTTTTCATCCCAATAGAGACGAGCACACCAAATTCATATTTTCTTTCTTGTGTCATCATTAGTACGGTGCCAAAAATTCCAAAGATGAGAATCATGTACAGGATAGCTATCATCAACAATCCACCAACACTATCTGCTAAAATGGTTTGTTGCAATTCAGGCATCATTTGTTGCCAGTTCATTACTTCATAGTTACTGTCCAACTTGCTTGAGATTGCTTTTTGCAACGACTTAAGTTGGGCATTGTCATTTTTATTTACCACAAGACTTGTAACAATGCCAGATGCACTAAAAAGATTTTGGGCATCTTCCAAGGACATCATAGCCGTAGCTTTATTCAAAGCAGGGTTTTTCAAGTCTATAATTCCAGAAATATGAAATTTATCAGCAGCCAACATTCCATGGTATCCCTGTCCTACAAAAACCAAAGTATCATTGGTTTCTACTTTAAAATAAGAGGCTACTCCTTTTCCTATAATAATATCCTTTGGGTTTTGAGGAAGGAAACCTGTTATCAATTTTGAATTTATATCCTGTAATTTTTGTTCCTTTTTAAAATCAACCCCATTGAGACTAATTACTTTAGTAAGGTCGCCAAAGGACAATAAACCATAATTTTCCAATCTTGGTAAAACCGCTTCAACACCCTCTGTGTTTGACAATTGACTAATTAGGTTACTAGTTACATTTATTGAATTATCTATTGATCGATTATCCCAATATCCTTTATGATGTAGCTGTATATATCCTGTATATGAACCTACCACATTGTCTATCATACCCTTATAAGTACCCAACTGCATAGAACGCATGATTAAGGAAAGGAATATTGCTATGAGTATAGAGGCTACAGTAATTAGACTCCTTTTTTTATTACGCCAAATGTTTCTCCAGGCAATTTTTAGAATCATTGTTTACTAATTAATAATTAATGGATGCGTTTCATGTAATTGGTGGTAAAGTATTCATCAGGTATATCGATACCAAACTTCCACTGACTATAACTAATTACCGTAGATTGTCCCGGTTTATCGACCGGCACAACAGTTAGTTTTGAAGGAAGTAACTTGCTATCAAATGTTTTTACGTCCGATCCTATCATTTGGTTGACCAAAAACATATCTTCATCATAAAAATCTGTCTGCATCTGCATGTATTCTTTTTCATCAATCCAAATGATTATTTTTCCCCAAACAACAGCGGCATTAGGCTTTGGGGTCAACTCAATTTTCCAGCACATGTAACCTTCCTTTTCTTCTTCACCAATAATTTTTTTATCATAATCTGTCACCAATGAGGATTGTTTTACTAAATCGTCATTTGTTAAATCGGTGCCCATCCAATTCTGCAACATCATTGAAGGCGGAAACTTTACTGTTCTTTCAATTGTTGGCAGGTAATTCCAAACCTCTTTTTCTCGCATGAGAAAAACAGTGCCCTTTTCTTTTGCTGGACTGGTTATTACTGAAACTGAATAATCTGAACCTTTTGACCAA
>CAYFJL010000207.1:0-5554 GCA_964343335.1 uncultured Polaribacter sp.
CTCGTATTGTTTGGGATAATATGTTGAGAAAAAAAATATACGACAAGCAATTGGTTGATGCTGGAATCACCATCGGAGAAGAAGATGTGTGGAATGAAATCATCAGTGCGCCCTTTGTACAAAACAATCCTCAGTATCAAAATGAAGTAGGGCAGTTTGATGAAGACAAATTCAAACAGTTCTTAGCAGATACTAAAGAGAATAATGAAGCTTTATGGGGTCAGTGGTCAAATTACATGAACCAAGTTAGAGACAACGCTGGAACAAACACTTACAACAACTTGGTAACTGCAGGTTTGGGTGCTTCCTTAAAAGAGAGTGAATTTCAATATTTGATTGACAATACAAAATTAACTGGTCAGTTTGTATACGTACCTTATTCAAGTGTTCCAGACAGCTTGGTAACGGTGACTCGTTCTGAAATTGAAAGCTACGTGAAGGCCAATGAAAAGGACTTTAAAGTAGAAGATATGAGAGATATCTTTTATGTTGAGTTTAAAATTGAACCTACCAAAGAAGATGAAGAGGCTATCAAAGCAGAGGTTGGAAGTATTGCTAACGATTTAAAGGCTTCTACTGATGAAAAATTGTTATTGTCTGAAAACGACTCTGATTTGGATATCAATCCGAATTTCCAATATGAGAGTTATGTAAATCAAGAAATTAGCAAGGACTTGTTTGCTACTAAAAAGGGTGATGTATTTGGTCCTTACAAAGATAAAGAATACTTCAAGCTGTCTAAAGTTGTTGAAGAATCAAGAATGCCAGATTCGGCCAGAGCTAGTCATATTTTGATTCCGTTTATCGGAGCACAAAGAGCTGCTGCAGACGTAACACGTTCAAAAGAAGCGGCTAAGAAAATGGCGGATAGTATTTTCAACATCGTAAAAAGAAACAAAAAGAAATTTGCTGACATCGCAAAGGAAGTTTCTTCTGATAGAGGGAGTGCAGAGAAAGGTGGAGATTTAGATTGGTTTAACTATAATCGTATGACACCGGCTTTTAGAGACTTCTGTTTTACTGAAAAGAAAGGAAAAGTTGATGTTGTAGAAACTCCATTTGGATACCATGTAATCCGTATTGACGATCAGAAAAACTTCCAAAGAGTGGTGAAGCTGGCTACCTTTGCTAAGCAAATTCTTCCATCGGAAAAAACTGAAAACGCAACTTATACCAAAGCACAAGAGTTTGCCTTAGAGGTAACCAACACCAATGATTTCGGATTGGCTGCTAAGAACAAAGGTTATGCTCCTAAACCAGCGGTTGGTATGAAAACGTTAGATGAAAACGTTCCTGGATTAGGAAATCACAGACAAGTAGTAAGCTGGGCCTTTGGTTCAGAAACGAATATCGGTGATTTCAAGCGATTTGATTTAGAAGGAAGCTATGTAGTGGCAACTTTATCAGGAAAAACAGCAAAAGGCCTTATGTCTCCTGAAAAAGCGACTTCAAGAGTTCGTCCAATCTTATTAAATGAGAAGAAGGCTGAAATTTTAAAAGACAGATTTGTTGATGGTGATTTACAAGCGAATGCCAAAGAATTAAAGGTAGCCTTAAGAACTGCCAATGGTGTGACTTTAAAGAGTCCAACTTTACCAGGTATTGGTTTAGAGCCTAAAGTTATTGGTGCAATGTATAACGCTGAATTAAATAAGGTGTATACTGCCATTGTAGGTCAAAAAGGTGTCTTTGCTTTTAATGTGACTAAGAAGGAAGATCCGGTTGCTTTACCGAACTACGAGACCAATAGAAAGCAAATCGCTGAAACTAGAAGAAGAATGACCTTTAGAATTTACAACGCGTTAAAAGAGGCTTCAGACATTGAAGACAATAGAGCGATGATGTATAGTTCAAACTAAGTCGAATAATCATAGAAATAAAAAAACCGTTCTTTTCAGAACGGTTTTTTTTATGTTATCATTTCAAGAATTAGCCATTCATTGAAATTAAGAATTCGTCATTGCTTCGAGAGAACTTGATTTTCTCATTAATGAATTCCATAGCTTCAATCGGATTCATATCTGCTAAATACTTTCTAAGAACCCACATGCGTTGAACGGTCTTATCATCTAATAAAAGATCATCACGACGCGTAGAAGACTTGATTAAGTCGATCGCTGGATAGATTCTTCTATTGGCAATATTTCTTTCTAATTGAAGTTCCATGTTACCGGTTCCTTTGAATTCCTCGAAGATTACTTCATCCATTTTAGAACCCGTTTCTGTTAGAGCTGTAGCAATAATGGTCAGTGATCCACCGCCTTCAATTTTACGAGCCGCACCGAAGAAACGTTTTGGTTTGTGAAGCGCATTGGCATCAATACCCCCAGACAGAATTTTTCCTGAAGCGGGAGCTACCGTATTGTAGGCTCTTGCCAAACGAGTAATGGAATCTAAAAGGATCACTACGTCATGTCCACATTCTACTAGTCGTTTCGCTTTTTCTAAGACGATATTGGCAACGCGTACGTGCTTTTCAGCTGGCTCATCAAAGGTTGAGGCTACAACCTCGCCACGAACGCTTCGTTGCATGTCGGTGACTTCTTCAGGACGTTCGTCAATGAGAAGTACAATCTGATATACCTCCGGGTGGTTGGCAGCTATGGCATTTGCCACATCCTTTAAAAGCATGGTTTTACCGGTTTTCGGTTGCGCTACAATCATCCCTCTTTGTCCTTTTCCTATAGGAGAGAACAAATCGATAATTCGTGTAGACAAGCTGCTTCCTCTTTCTGCTAAGTCAAACTTCTCTTGAGGAAATAGTGGTGTTAAGTGTTCAAAAGAAACACGATCTCGAACCACATTCGGATTCAACCCGTTGATTTTTGAAACGCGAATCAATGGGAAATACTTTTCACCTTCTTTCGGAGGTCTTACATTTCCTCGAACCGTATCACCCGTTTTTAAACCAAATAATTTGATTTGTGATTGTGATACATAAATATCATCAGGTGATGATAAATAGTTGTAATCTGAGCTTCTCAAGAATCCATACCCATCAGACATCATTTCAAGAACTCCTTCACTTTCTATAATACCGTCAAATTCGAAATCTGGATCTCGGTATTTATTGCCCTTTTGGTGGCGGTGATTATTGGATTTCTGATTGTTATTGTTGTCCTTTCGGTTGTTATTATTCTTAGATTGGTGAT
This sequence comes from uncultured Polaribacter sp., assembly GCA_964343335.1. Classification (GTDB taxonomy): domain Bacteria; phylum Bacteroidota; class Bacteroidia; order Flavobacteriales; family Flavobacteriaceae; genus Polaribacter. The sequence continues at coordinate 3,153 of CAYFJL010000207.1, forward strand.
TGTTTTTGTTATTCTCAGGCTTTGATTGATTGTTGTCTTTCTTTGCCTTCGGAGCGTTGTTTGAAGTATCTTTTTCAGGAGTAGGTTTTTGTTTCCTAGGCTGCTGATGATTCTTCTTTTGCTCTGGTTTACTAGGTCCTGTTTCCTCAGCTTTCGGTTTCGAAATACGCTTTCGTTTTGGTTTTTCTGCTGGCGGACTTGTAGGTTTTTCGGCATTACCCGCGGTAGCTTGGGTATCTAAAATCTTGTAGATCAGGTCGAGTTTCTTCAATTGACTTATTTTACTTAAACCAATCGTTTTTGCAATGACTTGTAAATCTGACAGAGTTTTTGCCTTTAGTTCAGAAATATCGAACATTATGTAATATTAAATTTTGTTGAATTTTGTTTTTAATCTCAAGTTAAATGGATTAATTGTGTAAAGACTACACAATCCTTTTGTGCGGATATGACACAAATATATACTTTTTTTTTAAGTTCCAACTTTACTTTTTTAAAAAAGAAGTTTAATTTTGCTGGGCAATAATGATACAACGTATACAAAGCATATATTTATTGATAGCCTCTGTGGTTTCAGGAGTCTTAATGTTATTGTTTGACTTATGGGACACAACCAAAGAAGGAATCAAAGCCATTGATCTTTTTGGTAATGAGGCTGTTGAATTAAATGCCATACCCGTTTTGTTTATTGCTTCAGCCCTAGTTTCTCTATTTGCTATTTTCAAGTTTCAGAATCGAAAAACGCAAATCAATTTAGGGCGCATTGTGATATTGATAAACCTCATTTTGTTAGGTTTACTCGTGTATCTCCTACTAACCTTATCTGGAGAAGCAGCAGTTTCGAAGAAAGATATTGGGATGTTCTTACCAATTGTATCTATGCTATTTGTTTTATTGGCAAATAGGGCGATTCAAAAGGATGAAGATCTTGTAAAATCTGTAGATAGATTGCGATAGACCAAGCATATAGTATATTTAGTGCGAAAAAACCGAGAAGAAATTCTCGGTTTTTTATTTTCTACTCCGAATTTGACGTTTTTATTTTTTTTAAAAATTATTAATATTTAAATTGGAGTGTCAGTTCGCCAAATTTTCAATAATTTTGTTAATTGATTTTCAGTTAGTTATAAAAATATCCTCACCATTAATGGGGAGTCTCTCCACCATTTATAGGGAGCTGAAAATTTCACCAAATATGGGGATTGTCAAAAGTAAATGAGTCCAATAAATTTGTAATGTAAATCATATGAAAAAAATCAACGTTCACGTTGCTGATGACCACAAAGTGCTAGTAGATGGAATCAGCGCCGTAATAAATACCGATAGTGATATAGACATTTGTGGCTATTCACTCACAGGACAACAAGTTATCGATTGGTTCAGCAAAAAAAGAAATAAAGCTGATGTGTTAATTCTAGATATCACAATGCCAATAAAAGATGGCTTTGATGTACTAAGGTATTTCAAAGAGAAGAGAATATTTCAAAAGGTTATAATTTTCTCTAGTTATGATGACTTAAAAATAGTGCAAGAAGCATTGGGTTTGGGTTGTTATGGATACGTTACAAAGAAGAGTGCAGGAGAGCATATAATCGATGCTATAAAGGCTGTTGCCAAGGGCGAGCAGTACTTTAGTGACGACATCAAAAAGATTTTGCTGAAAACCTTCACCAATCAAGTAACTTCCACTGGAGATTTGCCAGACAAGATAATTATCGAAAGTCTTACAGACAGAGAATTAGAAGTGCTGAAATACATAGCCTACGAAATGAACTCGGGAGAAATTGCTGAAAAGATGAATCTAAGTGTCAGTACAATTGACACTTACAGAAAAAGTTTGTTAAAAAAATTAAATGTTAAAAATTCGGTAGGAATCGCAATGTATGCAGTAAGGAATAAATTAATCTAATACAATTCCCCCCAATGTCTAGACTATAATTGTTACAAGTAATCCCCCCAATAGTTAAGACGACAATATCCCCCAAACAATACCCCCCAAATTTCTTCACTGCATGCATTTCCACCGGATGCACCACATTACTAAATCGTAAACAATTATTTAAATTTTTAAAAATGAAAACAATTAAACTAGGGGTTCTTGTTACTTTTTTGTCTTTGACAGTAATCTTTTCTTCTTGTTCTAGTGAAGAACAAGTATTATCAGCTGAAGCACCAACTTCAGAGCTATTAAAGTCTTTTAAAGTGAAAAGAGATATCAACGGGGCTTACTCATTAGATTTTGACTTAAAAGATGACGCAGTTGTAGATCGTATCTACGACGATAATTCCAAAACAAATCAATTTTATTTATATTCGTCTGACCAGAGAAGCGATCGTAAAGTTTCAGAAATTGTAAATTTATCTGACTCAAAATTGAAGATCGGTTTTGTGGACACAAATAC
>CAYFJL010000208.1:0-5547 GCA_964343335.1 uncultured Polaribacter sp.
ATGGCGTTCGGTGTACGGAAGAACAGCATGCGAAGAATAGGAGGTCGGATTTTGAGATTGTGGGGTTTTGAAATTAACCTCTTGTCGATTAACAGATAATTTTAACGAGTAACTAATTTAGTCCATTGACTAACGGACTATCTTCATTCGTAAAAAGGATAAGGTTTTACAGGTTTTATACTTTACTATTTATGGTCATATTAGGGTTAAACTATTATTTTCACGATTCTACTGCGTGCATTGTTGTAGATGGTACGTTGATTGCTGCAATTGAGGAGGAGAGACTGAATAGAGATAAGCACACACGTGTGTTCCTCCAAATGGCTGTTGATCGTTGCCTAAAAATAGCTGGTCTGACATATAGTGATATCGATCATATAGCTGTTTCCATAAAGCCAACCCATAACCTTGGCAAAAAGCTTGGACATTTAGTCGGTAACCTAAGTCGTTTCAAACCATTTGTTAATCATGAATTTGTTCATGCATATAATAAGCAAAAGGGATTCTGGAATTGGTTCAAATATCATTGGGAAAGTAAGAAGAATGGCCCTAAAGTACACTTTATACCCCACCATTTCAGTCATGCGCCCGGTTCTTTTTTTGTTTCTCCTTACAAAGAGGCGGCTCTCTTGGGAATAGATGGTTCTGGAGAATGGGCCACCACATGGATGGGCCACGGAAAAGGAAATAATGTAAAATGTTTAGGTGAAAGCTTTTTTCCACATTCCTTAGGTTCGTTTTATGAGTCTGTAACCCAATTTTGTGGTTTTAGGACTAGTTATGATGAAGGAAAAACTATGGGGTTGGCCCCAATGGGAGACCCTGAAGTATATAAGGAAGAAGTTGGCAAAATGGTCACTGTTGACAGAAATGGTCAACTCCATTTCGATTTGAGTTATTTTAATTTTCAGAACATGCACTGGAGAAGACTGTCTCCAAAATTCCATAAAATATTTGGACCTAGCCGAAAACACAATGAGCCGTTTGAAAAGCGTCATATGGATGTAGCGGCAGCATTCCAACGTGTTTTGGAGGATAGGGTATTGGAGATATGTGAAATTCTTCATCAAAAAACCAAAGCGGATTACTTAGTAATTTCAGGAGGTGTCTCTCTCAATAGTGTGATGAACGGACGTATTGTGCGTGAAAGTAAGTTCAAAGATGTTTATGTTATGCCTGCTGCTGGAGATAATGGCACAGCTATAGGAGCTGCCTATTATCTTTACAATGGTATTTTCGGAAAAGAACGAAACTTTGTCCACGAAAATCCTTATGTGGGTACAAGTTATACCAATGAGGAAATTGAAAAGGTGCTTAAGGGAGCAAAATTGCCATATGAATATTACGAGGATATATGTGAGAAGGCCGCTTCACTATTGGAGGAAGGTCAAATTATAGGTTGGTTCCAAGGTGCTATGGAAATTGGTCCTAGGGCGTTGGGCAGTCGAAGTATTTTGGCCAACCCGGCCATTCCAGATATGAAAGACAAAATAAATGCGGAAGTAAAATTTAGGGAAGCATACAGGCCATTTGCACCTTCGGCCATAGTGGAAGCAAAAGATGAATTTTTTGATTTGGAAGTGGAAGCACCTTTTATGCTCAAAGTTTGCAATGTACTTCCCGAAAAGCAGTCTGTAATTCCAGCTGTTACGCATGTGGATGGTAGCGCTAGGTTACAGACGGTTAAAAAAGAGCTGCACCCTAGATACTACGATGTAATAAAAAAGCTTGGTGATAAAACTGGGGTACCAGTAGTTTTGAATACAAGCTTTAATATTCAAGGAGAACCGGTTGTGGAGTCGCCTGTAGACGCCATACGTTGTTTTTGGTCCACTGGTCTAGACAGTTTGGTGATAGGCAATTATGTTTTGACCAAGAGATAACGATATGCTTTTCAACTCCTTGGAATTTTTTGTATTCCTGCCCATTGTATTCATGTTATTTTGGTTTTTTGGTAAGGAAAGTCCAAAGGTGCAAAATGTAATATTGTTGATTTCCAGCTATGTTTTTTATGGCTGGTGGGACTATCGGTTTTTGTCTCTTATTGTCCTTTCTACCTTGGTAGATTTTTACGTTGGGAAGGCCATTTTTAAAAGCTCGGTCAACACAAATAAAAACAAATGGCTATGGGTGAGCATTGTTTTTAATATTGGATTGCTTGGGTTTTTTAAGTATTTCGATTTTTTTGTAGATTCTTTTGTTGCCTCTTTTTCATTTTTTGGAGCAGAAATCACAAATGTATGGACATTGAATATCATACTTCCCGTAGGTATTTCCTTTTATACATTTCAGACACTTTCTTATTCATTGGATATCCACAGGGGTGAATTAAAGCCGACTGAAGATTTTTTGGCTTTCGCTACTTATGTCTCTTTTTTTCCGCAGCTAGTTGCTGGACCGATAGAGCGGGCCTCTCATTTATTGCCACAGATAGAAAAAGTGAAAAAATTCAGATATTCACAAGCTGTCGAGGGCTTAAAACTCATATTATGGGGTCTTTTCAAAAAAGTTGCAATAGCGGATTCCCTAGCCTTAATGGTTGATGATATTTTTGTAAACTACGAAGTACTTCCATCTTCCACATTAATGTTGGGATCAATTTTTTTCGCGTTTCAAATTTATTGTGACTTTTCGGGATATTCGGATATTGCTATTGGCACGGCCAAACTATTCGGTGTCGAACTAATGTCCAATTTCAAGTTCCCTTATTTTTCAAGAAGTATAGCCGAATTCTGGAGACGCTGGCATATTTCACTTTCTACTTGGTTCAGGGACTATCTGTATATTCCTCTTGGTGGATCACGGGTAAACAAGCCAAAGGCTGTTCGTAATATTTTTATTATTTTTTTGGTTAGCGGACTTTGGCATGGGGCGAACTGGACCTTTGTGTTTTGGGGACTCTACCACGCCTTGCTTTTCCTTCCTTTGTTCTTCCTCAAAATAAACCGGAGTCATCTGGAGAATGTTGATTTATTTAGCTCCACAAGGAATTTGTTTTGGGAAGGGGTGCAAATGCTTCTTACTTTTATCTTAGTGCTCATTGGCTGGGTGTTTTTTAGGAGTGAGACACTTACAGGCTCCTTTACTTATCTTAAAATTATGTTCTTGGAGTTTAGTTGGGGCATTTATGAGCATCCTTTGGGATACAGAATGATTGATTATTTCATTCTTTTGCTATTCTTCCTGATATATGAATATAGGATTAGGAAAGATGAAAGGAATCCATTTAACTTTAAGTCGAAATATGTTAGGTTTACCATGTACACCTTAACAGTTTTCTTGTTGTTATTGTTTTATGACGATGCCTTGAACAATCGCTCATTTGTTTATTTTCAGTTTTAGATGATGAAAAAGTTATTGGGCAAGATTATTATTTATGGCTTTTTAATGGCGTTGGTCCTTGAAGTTTTGGTCAGGGTTTTCCACTTGTATTTTGAATATCCTATCGTGACCCTAAACGAAAAAGATGTGGTCAACTACGTTCCAGGGCAATCAGGCTCTTTTGTGGTAGGCAATAGACGAATGCACTCATCTTACTATCATATTAACGAGTCAGGTTTTAATTCATTTAGAGAATTTACCCCGTCAGCTCAAAATTTCGAAGTAGCGTTGATAGGAGACTCATTTGTAGAAGGCCTACACCAAGATTATAACAATTCTATTGGAAAAAAAATAGAAAACAACTTTAACGGAGAGTTAGCTGTTTATGAGTATGGCTTTTCTGGTAATGATTTGGCAGATCAATTACACTTGATACATCAGCTCAAGGAAAAAATGAAGCTCATCGATATAATTTATGTTTATTTAAAATTTGATGAGGATTTAAAGAGGAGTAGTTATACGGTGCATACCAGAGCTAATTTGGAAAACAGCTTTGCTTTCAAGGTAAGAAGAGAAATCAAGCTCCTTTCTTATCTAAAGGGTATTGGATTAATTGAGCCATTAACAAAAATACCAAGTGAACTGAAGCGTTTTGTAAAAGGCGGGCTAAAAACAGCGAATACAGATCTAACCGAAGGTGAAAGCAAGGATAACGAGTATATCACTAACCTTGACGCTCTACTGAATACATATTCTGTTGATAAACAAAAAACGGTTTTCTTGATACATCAGGATAATACAAGCCAAGCTTTTTTAGAATACTGCGAAGCCAAAGGATACCGCTATGTGGATTTTGGCAAACCTTTGGAACAATCGGATAAGAGTACTATTATAAAATATGATGTGTTGAAACACTGGAACGATCATGGAAGGGATTTAGTGGCCAAGGTTCTTACGGAGGATATAAATAAATACATGGATGAAATCAAGTGAAGGCGATATTTAGGTGCATTAGGGTTTTCTGTAAAGCGGAAAGTAATTATCATTCTTGAGTTCGGGCTTTTTATCCAATGTTTGTTTGATCAACTCATCGTATAGTTTTTTGTTCACTACTTTTCTTCCTGTGTAAAAAATGCTGTCTTCATCTTTGGGAAAAAAAGCTTTTTTGCTTTTATAAAGGCCATCATCATTAACAATGCCACCACCCAAAATATATTTTCTCTTCTCGTTTTGAATCGCCCATTTAATAACCTCTACTCTCAGATAATCGGTAGGTCTTGTATGAAAAAAATCCGAGTCCGCCCCTCCTAAAAAAGCATATACGGTATCTTTATAATGTATATGTAATTCCGTAGAAATAGGTGTTCCATTCAAGTATACCATTCCTATGGTAAAATCCTTTTTATGGTTCAAGACAAATTGATAAAAAAACTCCACTGAGAAAAAAAGGAATTTTGAAGCATTGTTTCTTTGCATTGTTTTGAAGTAAATACCGTAAAACTCATCGATAATTTTTTCGTTCAATGTTTTCTCATCAAATAATTTGAAATTAATTTCAAATGTTTGCGCCTTTCTGTAATTATTTCTCACTTTTTTCCCAAAAGCCCCCCACTGAAGCTCGAAAGTATCCTTTAAGTTGCCACAAACGTTATTTAGGGTTTTAGCACAATTTCCAGAATATCCTATATGATTGTTGTTCAGGCTAAACCTAACGAATTCCGTTACAATATTGTTTTCAGAATACCACTGGTCTACTTTTTCCCAAAGAAGAGGTGCTTGTTGATAATCTTTGGGGTCTTTAAAAAGTGGCCCACTGTAACCATAGGGTGAAGTTGAATCCCAGAAATCGGTGTTTGGGATTGGATTTAAAACGGCTGGTAAGATGGCGGTACACTTTTCTTTTTCCATGAGTAGAAATACCACCAAACGTTTTGAGTTATTTAAATGTTGTTGCAGGTATTCAATATGATAGTAGGGATTATGGAATTCCTGTGATGAAATAATCTCTTGATATACTGCTTTTTCCTCTTTGATACTTAAATCGATAACTCTAAACATAATTTTATCTCGTCCATTAGATAATCGCCACTTGGTTGTGAACCCTCCTCCATAGTAATGCTTAATTTTCCTAAAAGTTTTTCAAGGCAATTGTTCTTTATTCCTTACTGCTGTCTCCAAATCGTTTGTAGCCTTACCCCTTTTAGGACATCGCTAAATTCATAAAAT
>CAYFJL010000209.1:0-5532 GCA_964343335.1 uncultured Polaribacter sp.
TAGGCATATTGAAACATTTGATTTCCTAAACCACCTAGAATTCGTACGGTAACCATGTATTCTATTAGAGTTGCCCAAAAATATAAAATACCTGATGAATTCAATCTGAAGACCTCATAAATATGTAGGTTCAAATTGCATTCAAGTTTTGGTCGGATTTTTATTAGTAGTAACTTTGCGCAAAATTTGAATTTTGCAAGACAAAAGGTATCAAGAGGCATTAGTATTGCCAATTTTCGACATCATCACCAAAGCCTCAGCGCAACTTCAGCTAGAGACTTATGTGATTGGTGGTTTTGTACGCGATTACTTTTTAAAACGTAATCAGCCGAAAGATATTGATATTGTAACCATTGGAGATGGTATTGATTTGGCCAATAAAGTGGCCAAATTGTTGCCAAATACTCCTAAAGTTCAAGTTTTTAAAACCTATGGAACCGCCATGTTGCGTTACCAAGATTTGGAAATTGAGTTTGTGGGCGCCAGAAAGGAGTCTTATGCCGAGGAAAGTCGAAATCCGACAGTTTCCAAAGGAACTTTGGAAGACGATCAAAAACGCCGAGATTTTACCATCAACGCATTGGCTTTGAGTTTGCAGAAAGAGAGTTACGGAGAGCTTTTAGATCCTTTTGACGGAATGGCAGATATGAATGCTAGAATACTACGCACACCATTGCAGCCCGATCAGACGTATTCAGATGATCCCTTGCGTATGCTTCGTGCGATTCGATTTGCTTCTCAATTGAATTTTGTGATTGAGAAAAAATCCCTAGAAGCGATCACAGATAATGCCAATCGCTTGCAAATCATTACAAAAGAACGCATCGTGGATGAGGTTCATAAAATCATGTTGTCTAAGAAACCTTCACTCGGATTCAAATTACTTGAAAAAACAGGACTATTAAAACTAATTCTACCTGAATTGATTGCTTTGAAAGGGGTAGATGAGGTAGAGGGTCAGACGCATAAAGACAACTTTTACCACACGCTAGAAGTCGTTGATAATATTTGTCGAACTACAGAAGATTTATGGCTGCGTTGGGCTGCGTTGCTTCATGATATTGGAAAAGCGCCAACAAAAAAATATGACAAAAAAGTGGGGTGGACCTTCCATGCCCATGAGTTTGTTGGGTCTAAGATGGTTTACAAACTTTTTAGGCGATTAAAAATGCCTTTGAACAATAAAATGAAGTTTGTTCAGAAGATGGTCTTATTAAGTTCGAGGCCTATTGTTTTAGCCTCTAATGTTACCGACTCAGCTGTAAGACGATTGGTTTTTGATGCGGGCGATGATATAGAATCTTTGATGCTTTTGTGCGAGGCAGATATCACTACAAAGAATCCGAAAAAGTTTAAGCGTTACCACAAAAACTTCGAATTGGTCCGTGAAAAGATTAAAGAGGTAGAAGAACGCGATCGCATTCGAAATTTCCAACCACCTATTTCGGGAGAGCTCATTATGGAAACCTTCAATCTCAAACCTTGTCGTGAGATCGGAATCATCAAAGAAGCCATTAAAGAAGCTATTTTGGAAGGTAAAATCGCTAATGACTACAACGAGTCTTTTGAATTTATGAAGAAAAAAGGCAAGGAATTAGGCTTAACGCTAGGCTAGACTCTGCATTTCCACTAGTTTGTAATATTCCCCTTTGTGATCTAGCAGTTCCTCGTGTTTCCCCTGTTCTACAATCTTACCTTTCTTTAAGACAATAATCTGACTGGCTTTCTGTATGGTTGATAAACGATGCGCAATAACCAATGATGTTCGGTTTTCCATCATTTTTTCCAAGGCCTTTTGCACCAATTGCTCTGACTCTGTGTCCAATGCCGAAGTGGCCTCATCTAAAATCATAATAGGCGGATTTTTCAGCACCGCCCTCGCGATAGACAACCGCTGTTTTTGTCCTCCAGACAATGAATTTCCTCCATCACCAATGTTAGTGTCGAATTTTTCGGGAAGATTCTCTATAAACTCCATGGCATTCGCAATAACAGAGGCGTTTTCTATGGCATTAGAACTAGCATCTGTTTTGCCCAGTTTGATGTTGTTTTCAACCGTATCATTGAATAAAATCGACTCTTGGGTCACAATACCCATCAACCCTCTTAGCGAGGCTAAAGAAATGTCTTTGATGTTAACGCCGTCGATTAAAATCTCCCCTTTGTCGACATCATAGAATCGGGTAATCAAATTTGCGATGGTCGATTTACCACTTCCTGACTGACCGACCAAGGCCACGGTTTCTCCCTTTTCAATGGTTAAAGAAAAATCTTGTAGTACGTAATCATCCTTGTATTTGAACCAAATATTTTTGAATTCAATTTTTACATCGAAACTCTCTTTCATCTTAGCATTCTGAGTGTCTTTAATAGGATTCTCGGTTTGTAAAATTTGAAGGATTCGTTCTGCTGAAGCTTCTCCCTTTTGAATGTTGTAAAAGACGGTGGTGATAAGTTTAATCGGATTTAATACCGTGTAAAACAATACGATGTACCCTAAAAATTCATCCGGTTGTAAAGCGCTGGTTTTTGAAAGTACCTCATTTCCACCGAACCATAAAATAGCAATGATGGTCGCAGATCCCAAAAATTCACTCATGGGCGAGGCGAGGGTTTGCCTGTGAATCACGCTGGTCATTAGATTCCGAAAACGGGTGGTTGATTCTAAAAACTTCGTACCGATAACTTTCTGAGCATTAAAGCCTTTGATGATTCGTAGTCCGGTTAAGGTCTCTTCAATAAATGATAAAAAGGTCCCAGTTTCTTGTTGAGCTTTTACCGAATTCGCTTTAAGTTTTTTACTGATGGAAGAAATAATGAATCCGGATACAGGGAGCAAAACAAATACAAACAGCGTTAATTTCACACTCATGAAGAACATGATAGAAATCGCAATAATCACCGTAAGTGGTTCTCTCACAATAGATTCTACCGACATTAAAATCGAAACTTCAACCTCTTGAACATCGGCCGTCATTCTTGCTATGATGTCTCCTTTTCTTTTTTCTGTGAAATAGGAGATAGGCAATTCCAGTACCTTGTGATACAATTTGTCTCGTAAATCCTTAACGATTCCGGTTCTTAAGAAGGTAATTACATAAGAAGCGAGGTATCTAAAGAAATTTTTAAAGAAGAACAGTGAAAGTACCAATAGGCAAATGAAAAGCAAGGTTTTGATTTCACCCTCATTTTCCATTTTCTGAGAAATGAAGTAATAAAAGCTCTCCTTCAAATAATCACCTGCTGATGATAAACCATCATAGACTGGTTTGGCACTCACTTTCTTTTCTTGACCAAAGAGGATGCCTAATACGGGAATAAACGCCAACACCGAAAGCACATTGAAAATCGCGTACAGGATATTGAAGAGAATATTCAATACCGTGTATTTCCGATACTTTCGTTCGTATTTTAAGACCTCTTTGAAGTACTTCATTAAGCTAGCTTCATTTCTTTGATGATTCGCTGGATTTTGGCATCCAATTCGGCTTCAACCGATGTTGCATTCTCAATCGAATCAAGCGTGCTATTCACACTGAAATAGAACTTAATCTTAGGCTCTGTTCCACTGGGTCGAGCAGCAATTCTAGTACCATTTTCTGTGTGATAAATCAGAACGTTTGACTTTGGTAAATCGATCGCGCTTTCCGTTTTTGAGATCAAATTCTTTTGCACAGACTCCTGATAATCGGATAAGGTAACCACCTTTTCACCATCAATGCTGCTTAAAGGATTACTTCTCATATCGCTAAGCATTTGCTGAATTTCTTCAGCTCCTTCTTTTCCTTTCTTAGTGATGGAAATTAGATGCTCTTTATAGAATCCCTGATCGGTGTAAATTTTTAGCAATTCCTCATAAAACGAACTGCCATTTTGTTTGGCGTAGGCTGCAATTTCACAGGCGAGTAGGGTTGCTGTTACGGCGTCTTTATCGCGAACAAAATCACCTACCATATAACCAAAACTTTCTTCACCACCTCCAATCAATTTCAAATCCGGATGGTCTTTAATCATTTTAGCGATCCATTTAAATCCAGTTAGACCAACTTTGGTTTCCACGGCATAACTATCGGCCAAGGCATTGACCAATTCGGTGGAAACAATTGTAGATCCTACGAATTGCTTTCCGTTTAGTTTGCCTGAATTCTTCCACTTTTCAAGCAAGAATTTGGTCATCACTACCATGGTTTGGTTTCCGTTCAAGAGCTTGATATTTCCGTCTGTATCTTTAACAGCAACACCCAATCGGTCACAATCAGGATCTGTTCCAATAACGATATCTGCATCTATTTCCGTCGCTAAGTCGGTCGCCATTTTCAAGGCTGCAGGCTCTTCCGGATTCGGAGAAGCAACCGTTGGGAAGTCTCCATTTGGTACACGTTGTTCTTCAATGATATGAACATCGGTATACCCAGCCTTTTGTAAGGTATCTGGAATTGACATGATGGAAGTACCATGTAAGGATGTAAACACGATCTTTAAATTATCTCGACTGATGTCTTTGTAAAGTGTTCCGTTAACTACAGAAGCATCGGTGAACACTTCATCAACTTCTTTACCGACCACAGTGATTAAGCTTTCATTGGCTTCAAAATTGATTTCTGAGTATTCCAATGCGTTTACTTCACTAATAATTCCGCTGTCTTGAGGTGGGACAATCTGACCACCATCGGTCCAATATACTTTGTAACCGTTGTATTCAGGTGGATTGTGTGATGCCGTTAATACAATACCCGCGTCACAATTCAAATGACGCACTGCAAAGGATAGCTCTGGGGTAGGGCGTAAGTCTTCAAAAAGATACACGCTGATGTTGTTGGCAGAAAGCACATCGGCCACTACTTTGGCAAACTTTTGACTGTTATGTCGACAATCAAAGGCAATGGCAACTTTCATAATGTCTTTGTTGATGTTGGCTTTCATATAGTTCGCCAATCCCTGTGTTGCCTTACCTAGGGTGTATTTGTTGATTCGGTTGGTTCCTGCTCCCATGGTGCCGCGCATCCCACCGGTACCGAATTCTAGGTCTTTGTAAAATCGATCTTCCAAATCTTTTGGGTTGGAAGCCATCAATTCTTTAATCTCGTTTTGGGTTTCTTCATCAAAAGTTTTGGTCAACCATTGATTTGCTTTTTGTAATATGTTTTCCATTTTAATTTTTGATTATGATTGAGTTTTCTCTTTAATCGCGTAATGTTTTTCTCCTTTGTTGTTTTTGATAATCAGCTCTCCAAGGAATCCGGCTAGGAACAACAGGGTTCCCATGATCATGGTGGTCAGAGCAATATAAAACCAAGGATTGTCTGTAACCAAGATAGTTTTTAGTCCTTGAGATAGCTTGTACAATTTACTAAAACCGATGTAAGCCGCCGATGAAAATCCGACCAAAAACATCAAAGTTCCGAGCAGTCCGAAGAAATGCATAGGTCTTTTTCCGAATTTAGATAAAAAGGAAAGGGTAATTAGGTCTAAAAATCCATTGATAAATCTGCTCATACCAAATTTTGTTTGTCCGTATTTTCTAGCTTGATG
>CAYFJL010000210.1:0-5525 GCA_964343335.1 uncultured Polaribacter sp.
CGTAAGAATCCGCCTGATTTCGACATTGATTTCTCTTGGAAAGATCGCGATGATGTTACCGATTACATCTTCAATAGATTCAAACACACTGCACTCATATCGGTATACAACACCTTCAAATTTAAGGCTTCCGTACGGGAATTGGGAAAGGTATTCGGATTGCCCAAACACGAAATTGATAAGTTAACAACCCATCAATTTGATTTTGAAAAACTAGACCGATTGTCGCAATTGGTACTCACCTACGCCAAATACATTCAGGGTTTTCCGAATTATTTAGGCATTCATGCAGGGGGAATTTTAATTTCCGAAAAGCCCATTCACAGTTACGTGGCCACCTTTATGCCTCCAAAAGGATTTGCTACTACGCAATTTGATATGGTCATTGCCGAAGATGTCGGACTCTACAAATTTGATATCCTATCGCAACGTGGTTTGGGAAAAATCAAAGATGCAGTGGGCGTGATTCAATACAATCAGCCTGAAAAAAGCAAGACTTTAGACATTCACGATATCAAGAGTTTTAAAAAGGATGAGAACATCAAAGAATTGTTACGAACCGCAAAAGCTATTGGGTGCTTTTATGTAGAATCGCCTGCCATGCGCATGCTCATGACCAAACTGAGAGTAGATACTTACCTCGGTTTGGTTGCTGCAAGTTCTGTCATTCGGCCTGGGGTCTCCCAATCGGGAATGATGCGCGCTTACATCCAACGGCATCGCTTTCCTGAAAAGCGTAAAGAAGCCCATCCGATTTTACTAGACATCATGCCCGAAACTTATGGAGTGATGGTCTATCAAGAGGATGTGATTAAAGTGGCGCATTATTTTGGGGAACTCACTTTGGGCGAAGCCGATATGTTGCGTCGCGGAATGTCTGGGAAGTATCGAAGTCGCGCTGAATTTTTAAAAGTAAAACAGAAGTTCTTCGACAACTGCATTGCCGCTGGAAAAACCATGGAACTTACAGCAGAAATCTGGCGTCAAATAGAAAGTTTTGCTGGCTATGCCTTTGCCAAAGGACATTCGGCTTCTTATGCTGTTGAAAGCTATCAGAGTTTGTTTTTAAAAGCCTACTATCCGTTAGAATACATGGTGGCCACCATTAACAATTTTGGCGGATTCTACAAAACGGAAGTCTATGTGCATGAAGCGCGAATGCACGGCGCAAACATTCATCCGCCTTGCGTAAACAAAAGCTATACCCAAGCAGTGATTTACGGAAAAGACATCTACATCGGATTTATGTTTTTGCAATCCTTTGAATCGAAAAACTGCAAACGCATTGTCGAAGAACGCAGAAGAAACGGAGCGTTTGCATCACTAGATGATTTTATCACTAGAATTCCGATTTCCATTGAACAGATTAGCATACTCATTAAAATTGATGCCTTTCGGTTTACAGGAAGAAACAAGAGAGAATTGCTGTGGGAAGCTCATATGAAAATCAACAAAGTGACTGTCGAGGAACATTGCATCACCTTATTTGAAGCCAAAAAAATTGATTACAAGACTCCGCAATTATCCACCAGCAAACTAGAAGATGCCTTTGATCAAATTGAATTGTTAGGCTATTCCCTTTACAGTCCGTTTGACTTGCTAGAAACCAAGTTCATCCATCCGCTGCGCGCAAAACATTTAAAAAACCTCATCGGAAAAATGGTGACCATTGATGGCTATTTGATTACGGCTAGAAAAGTAAAAACTTCAAGGGGCGATTTGATGTGGTTCGGCAATTTTATAGACTATGACGGCTATTTTATTGATACCGTGAATTTTCCGCCAGTAGCCAAACAGTATCCGTTTCGTGGCGGTGGTGTGTATCGTGTATTCGGAAAAGTAGTAGAAGAATTTGATTGTATTAGCATTGAGACAGAGACCATGGAGAAAATTGCCATGATTGAAGATCCACGGTATTCCGACAGTCAGAAAGGTAGAATCTTAAAAAAGAAAAAATCAGCATGATGGAACGCTCCATTGTACATATGGATTTAGACACTTTTTTTGTGTCTTGTGAACGATTGTTAGACAGCAGATTAGTAGGAAAACCCATTCTTATTGGCGGAACCTCAGACCGAGGTGTAGTAGCTTCCTGTAGTTATGAAGCACGAAAATTTGGCATTCACTCTGCCATGCCCATGCGAATGGCCAAACAATTATGTCCGGAAGCCATTGTGTTACGAGGCAATTCTGGCATCTATTCGAAATTCTCCAATTTGGTAACCGATGTAATTAAAGATAGCGTCCCTTTGTATGAGAAAACATCCGTAGATGAATTTTACATCGATTTAACCGGAATGGACAAATTCTTTGGTTGCCATCAACTTGCTTCTGAATTGCGTCAACGCATCATCAAAGAGACAGGCTTGCCCATTTCTTTTGGCTTATCTATCAATAAAACCGTTTCTAAAATTGCTACGGGCGAAGCCAAACCCAACAATCAGATTCGGGTATTGAAAGGAACCGAAAAACCATTTTTGTCGCCCTTATCGGTTCGGAAAATCCCAATGGTTGGTGAAGTCACCTATCGAAATTTATGTGATTTGGGCATTCGAAAAATCAAAACCATTCAAGAGATGCCCATGGAAATGATGGGTAAGGTCTTTCAAAAAAACGGAATCTCCATTTGGAAGAAAGCCAATGGCATTGACAACTCACCCGTAGTGAAATATCACGAACGAAAATCAATCTCTACCGAACGCACCTTTGACAAAGACACCATTGATGTTCGCAAGCTAGATAGTATTATTATGGCCATTGCAGAGAATTTGGTGTATCAGTTGCGAAGGGGAAACAAACTAACCGGTTGTGTCGGATTTAAAATTCGCTATTCCGATTTTCAAACCTATACGGTTCAAAAACGCATCCCCTATACTTCTGCGGATCATAAAATCATTCCGGTTGTCAAAGAATTATTCAAAAAACTCTACCAACGTCGATTGTTAGTGCGGTTGATTGGGATCAAATTTTCACATTTGGTAGAAGGCGGCTTTCAAATTGATTTGTTTGATGATGAAGAACGAACACTTAGTTTGTATCAGGCGATGGATAAAATGAGAGAACGCTTTGGTGATCGGGCAGTGATTCGCGCTTCGGGCATGGAAGCCAAAAGCATCTCGCGGTGGAATCCTTTTAATGGAGAACCACCACCTTTATTAGCGAATCGGAGACGGTAAATTCTATCTATTTAAGGTTTTCAGCATATTTAAAATACCCATAATTGTAATAGGTAAAACCTCTAAACTTCAGATGTTCGTCCAAATCGTGATCAAACTTATTGGACTGTTCAAAAAACTTCCTTTCCGCTTCATAAAAAGGATGCGTTTTTAAATATTTACCCAAAAAATTTGATTCTAAAGAATACAAAATAGAAACTTCAGTAGCTGCTTTTGCATCCTCTAATAGATGTAATCTTTTTTCAACATAAGGAAACAACCTTTCCTCTCGCTTAACATAATCGTGCACCAACAATCTATCTACATGCTTAATAATTTCCTGAACTTCTTTCTTTTTAAAATTACCAATATAGGCCTCTACTTTAATATCGTGGTCAATTTCATCTGCCAACAGACGCATGGTGACCAAAGACTGGATGTAATAGGCAAAGGAATGCCTACGGTTGCATTTTAATTGAGCATTTTTAAGGTAATTCTTACAGTAATACCCACCACGTTTCGAAGCTTTTTTATTCCAATATTCATACTCTAAATTGTAAATATCAAAGCGCTCAATTTTATCTTTTCTAGATAAATTATAAGGGTGTATGGCTTCAATAAAAAAATTTCCACTTTCTCCAGAGGCACTTATTTTATTAATGCCGAATTTGGTTTTTGCTCTTCTAATAAAATCAGCTAGAATTTGATTCTTTGTAGAATCTCCGAGAGAAAACTGTTTATTTACCTTGTGCAAATCATATAATATCAGCTCGGTAATTTGATGCTGTTGAGCAAAATCAAACAATTCTTTTTGACGACTATTCGAATTTAAAATGTTTGCAAAATTATCGACATACAAACTTCGATTCTTGTACGGATTTTGAAAAGCAAACAAGGTGCCTACGAAGAAAACGGTGAACATTCTTAGTATAAAATTCTTATAATCCATAAGGTCCATTTTTATGCAAGATAAAAAGAAAGGTCCAAAAAAATAATGGTAAAATCATTACTTTTAGATCCTTAAACGCATCACCAATGAAACTCAGCTTGATCTCCTTATTATTCCTAAGTTTTTTATCCTTTGGTCAAAAACCAGAAATTGTTTCCATGACTACCAACGATCGCGTTTTAAGAGGTGATATTGGCGAGGACAATCCCATCACCATGTATGTAAAAGTAGCCCAGACCTCAGACAATGTCGGATACATTTACTCAATAAAAGGTTGGTACCAATACAATAAAATCGGAACTCCGATTCCCCTTGTAGGAATTTGGACTGGAAGTGATGTGCATCTTTTTGTTTCTGATGATGAGGCATTCAAAAAAAACTTACTCGATTTCACCTATGTGGGCAAAAAAGGTAAGGAATACCTGCATAACTACATTTATGATTTGCAATCGTTTACCTCCAAACTTCCCGAGATAAAAGAGCGCTTTCATTTAACGATAGAAGAACACAGAATTCAGGGTAATTGGAAAAGTAATGGCAAGGAATTTTGGACTTCCTTGAACAGTAATACCGGTAGCATTTTGAATCAATCAAATTACCTAAAACTTCCGAATGGTCAGCCTTTCGATTTGCTAAATTTAGGAATTCCGGGGAGGGCAAACTTTAAAATCGCAGCCTCAGCAAATAATAGTAAAAATATACTTTTGGAGTATTCATACCAAGCCAACCTCAACTACGGCGGTCGGTGCGGTGGAGCGACCACCTCTGGTAAAGCTGCTTTGGTTTTTGACAAAGACTTTAGCTTAAAAAGCTATACCAACGCTCTTTTAGAAAACTGCTACGAAGATCTCTCAGTAGATAATCTTACCAAAGTTTCTGACACTGTAACAAATTACAAAACCTACAATTACAGCTCCTCGAAAGCCGAAAACTATCTGGTTGATTATAAAAATGCAACGATAAAGAGGGTGAATAGTAAAAAGTAATACGAGAATCTTTCTCCTTGCAGTCGAAATTGGCCTAAGGGATGGCTTTACAACGAAAGCTGAAATATTCTGAATCTCTTATGTAATCACATTTAAACTGATAAAAAAACAGGATTCATTTCTCCCTGCGGTCGAAATGGGCCTATGAGGTAGCTTTACAACGAAAGCTGAAATATTCTGAATCTCTTATGTAATCACATTTAAACTGATTAAAGAACAGGATTCATTTCTCGCTCCGCGAGAAATGGGCCTATGAGGTAGCTTTACAAGCAAAACCCAATTGCTTTGCAATTGAATATTCTATTGTGAAATAAAGCCAAATGCGAGTCCTTCGCTTTATTTCACAAAAAAACCAGATGTCAATACATCTGGTTTTGCTTGTAGCGGGAACAGGACTCGAACCTGTGACCTTCGGGTTATGAGCCCGACGAGCTA
>CAYFJL010000211.1:0-5513 GCA_964343335.1 uncultured Polaribacter sp.
AGTAACGATAAAACCGATCTCATCCATATGTGCACCGATCATTACTTTTTTATCAGCTTTCCCTTTTTTAATGGCATAGATGTTACCCATGTTATCTGTTTCTACAGAATCAACAAATGGAGTAACCTTGTCAATGATAAGTGCTCTGATCTTTTGCTCATAACCCGGAGCTCCCGGAGTTTGACAAACTTCTTCCAGTAATTTTAAATCTATAGCCATTCTTATTTCTTTTTGGGTTGTCTTTTATCTTTCTTCTCACTTACTGGAAGTGGGTTTTCATTCATTTCTTTGATGCGCTCGCGTGTCCTGTAGATATCCATTGCTAAATAGATAGCACTTCTCATTGATTGCTCATGAGCTACCCCTTTACCAGCAATATCGAATGCGGTACCATGGTCAGGTGATGTTCTTACTATAGGTAATCCTGCAGTGAAGTTAACACCATCATCAAAAGCGATCGATTTGAACCCTGTTAGTCCCTGGTCGTGATACATTGAAAGCACACCATCGAATTGAGCATATTGTCGGCTTCCGAAAAACCCATCTGCAGGATAAGGTCCAAAAGCTAAGATTCCTGATTCCTTCGCCTGATTGATAGCAGGGTTAATAATATCTGATTCTTCGGTTCCCATTTTGCCTTTTTCTCCAGCATGAGGATTCAAGCCGAGCACAGCGATTCTTGGTCGAACTATTCCAAAGTCTTTTTTAAGGCTTGCTTCTAACTCCTTAAGTTTATTTACTACTTTTTCGGTAGTAACATCTTCGATCACTTGCTTCAAACTGATATGAGAAGTTACAAGCGCGACACGGAGGTTATTTGAAACCATCATCATTAATGCCTCCTTCTTGCCAGAAAGATCAGCAAGGTACTCAGTATGGCCTGGAAACTCGAATCCCGCCATTTGGATCGTTTCCTTGGAAATTGGAGCAGTAACTAGTACATCGATTTTACCAGCAGCCAGATCTTGAGTAGCTTTTTCTAACGATAAAAATGCGTACTTCCCGCCTGTTTCACTTGATTCTCCAAGGTTCATCTCAACGATTTCCTTCCAGCAAGCAACTATATTGACTTTTCGATTCCTTGACTCTGAAGCATCCTGAACACGATGGTAATTAAAAAGCTCATCATTTATTGCTTTTTTATGGTAAGACATTGTCTTTGTCGAACCATATATAATAGGTGTGCATTCTGCCAGAATATCTTTATTATTCAGTGCTTTGATGATGACCTCTGGACCTATTCCATTCAAGTCACCTGTAGTTATACCCACTCGTATCGGTTCCCGACTCGTTTTCAGTGTATCTTTACTCCGCTTCTTATCCATAATTGTACAACTTTCATTTCGTGGAAAACCACACACAAAAATAACAATTGTTTACGGATTCAGTTGAGGGGCAAAACAATTAGGATTTCGAATCGGTGAAAAAGAAAAAAGACCCGTTAATCACGAGTCTTAAATCTCATTATCAACGTTTCCTAACTTTGGACATTTCAGAAAAATTGATAACGTTATTGCGCTATTTATAGATGCAAATATAATGAAAGAACAAACCCAAATAAAAGTTTTGTTTGAAAAAATCAAAACCAAATTTTTAGTTAGGAAAACAAGATTAAAACCTTGACATCTTTTTATTATCTGTGCTTATAGCGTTTGTTTAAAACAATGGAAATCCAATGATTTTAAAAAAAATTTACATTTTTTATTTTCTCAGGCAACCTTTTTTACACAACTAACTCGCTTGTTGGATTTTATAGTTCAATTCCATCCAGCCACCACCATTTTCGCACTGGATTCCATTTGCTAATAAGAAATTTACAGCTTGACCACTTCTGTTACCTGATGCACAGCACAGAATTGGGTTGTTCATTTGCTTGATCTCTTCCATTCTTGCAGGTATTTCCTGAAGTGGAATATTGATGCTTCCAGCAATATTACCTCCCATGAACTCCATCGGTGAGCGCACGTCTATTATTGTTCTTTGATCATTCATAGTTTTAATTTTAATTCACTACAAAGATATTTCAGAACATACTGTACGTCAGTTACTTTTGTAACACATCAAATTTTATCAAACCCAACATGACCTCTCAATGCTTCTGGTATAGTAATGGAACCATCTTCATTTTGATGGTTTTCCATCAGTGCAGCGACGATCCTAGGTAAAGCAAGAGCACTTCCATTCAGTGTATGGCATAATTGAGTTTTCTTGTCCTCTCCTTTAAACCTCAATTTTAATCGATTGGCTTGAAATGTTTCAAACAATGAAACAGAGCTGACCTCAAGCCATCTTTCCTGAGCTGCTGAGTATACTTCGAAATCGTATGTAATTGCAGATGTGAATCCAAGATCACCTCCACACAATCGTAAAACACGATATTGTAGCTCCAATTTCTCTAGAAGGCCTTTTACATGATCAACCATTTCTTGCAAAGCTTTTTCACTACGATCGGGGTGTTCAACTCTCACGAGCTCTACTTTATCAAATTGGTGCAAACGGTTAAGTCCACGCACATCCTTTCCATAAGAACCGGCTTCTCTTCGAAAACAAGGCGTGTAACCCGTCATCTTGATCGAAAATCCTTCATCCTTTATGATCGAATCACGATAAATGTTGGTTAGTGGAACTTCTGAAGTTGGGATCAAATAAAGATCGTCTTCAACTACATGGTACATCTGTCCTTCTTTGTCTGGCAGCTGACCAGTTCCTATACCACTCTCCTCATTTACAACCAATGGTGGAATATATTCTGTATATCCCGCTTTGTCAGCCTCGTCTAGAAAAAAGTTAATAAGTCCACGCTGTAATTTCGCTCCTTTTCCCGTAAAAAATGGAAAACCAGCTCCGGTAACTTTTACTCCAAGTTCAAAATCAATTGTTTTCAACTCATTTGCTAGCTCCCAATGCGGCTTAGGTTCAAAGTTGAATATCGGTTTTGAACCGTGTTCCTCCACTACTTCATTATCATCTTCTGAGACTCCCGCAGGAACTATTGATTGAGGCACATTCGGAATTTCATATAACAAGTGTTGAATCTGAGTTTCTAACTCATTCACTTCTTCTTTCAATGCATGCTCTTGCGTTTTAAGTTCTGCAGATCTTTCTTTCGCAGCATTCGCTTCCTCAGCTTTCCCCTCTTTGAATAACTGCCCGATTGATTTTGACAGCTTATTACTCTCCGACTGAATAGATTCGCGTTCAGCTTTTTTGGATCTCCACTTTTCATCGAGTTGAATAACCTCATACAACTTTTCAGAATAATCGACTCCTCTTTTCTTTAAACCTTCAACTAATTCATCCTTAGCTGTTCGAATGCGTGTAATCTCTAACATAACTTATCCTTGCAATTATGCGTGCAAATTTAAAAGTTATTGCCTGATTTTGATCAAACCAGCTACTAAATAAAGTGAAACCTATTGCTTTTTTAATCGAACGTGACGAGCCACTAAAATTTTAGTCGGCAAATACGAGATGATAAAGCCCAAAACACCTACTGAGAATAGAATGAAAATAGCATCCCAAAGCGTGGTCTTAATTGGAAATGACTCACCTGGTGCACTTGGCATTGGTAACAGACCAAAAAACATCTGAGCAAAGCAAACGATATAACCAAGGATTAATCCTATCACAATACCTCTTCCCACGATCATTAACCCTTCGTAGAAAAATATGTTGAAGATCGTGCGCTTATCCGCTCCGAGGCTATAGAGTGTTGAAATATCTTCTTTCTTCTCCACAAATAACATGGCTATTGATGCAATTAAATTAAAAGAAGACAGAATAAATATGAAAACCAGGATCAAATAAACTATTAATCGTTCAGACTGACTCGTCTTAAAGATCAACTCGTTTTTTTCAAAATTCGTTTTAACCGTAAAATCCTCACCAACCAACGATTGAATCTTATTTTTCACGTCGTCTAGATCGGCATCCTCTGAGACATCCACATAATAAGCAGAAATATCTTCACCGTATTCCAATAATTCACGGGCTAGTTCATATGGGATCACCACATGTTCACTGTTTACCTCTCGATTGTAATTCATTCGCGCAGCCACAGTGACCTTTTTAGAGTTTAACGGTCTTTTACCGGGTCTTAACTTACCCTCTCTCAATGGAACATTGAAGGTGACCTGTTCTCTATTTAGCTTAGAAGCCGGAATATAAGCGTCAAGCTTGTCCAGTAAAAAAGCGCCAAAAATAGCCTGAGGCTCATCATTTTCATATAGATATGGTGATCCATCAACCAAATGCTGATTCATTTTGGAACTTTCAACAAACTCAGGATCAACACCGATCATTTTAGCATGAACCCATTTCTTTTCATGTTTAAGGATTACAACCTCTTCAAGTGCTTTTATTACATGTTGAACGCCCGAAACCTGTGCTAGTTCATCGTGATCTACGAAAGAGCGATTAAAGGTTTTAGCTTTAGAAGAACGAACAGTAATATCGGGGTCGAAATCACTGTACAACTTAATAACCAGGTCTTCAACTCCATTAAAGGCAGATAATAGTATTACTAGTGCCGCCGTAGATATGGTTATACCAACCACACTAATATTTGTGATCAGGTTAATTACATTACGTGACTTTTTCGCCTTGAAATACCTCCGTGCTATGAAACGAGCTACATTCATCTACTTTTTTAGTAGTTCGTCAATTTTTTCAGCATAATCCAATGAATCATCAATACGGAATTCAAGATCTGGAATGTGCTTCATATTTTTTAATCTTCTTCCCACATCTCCACGGATCTTACTCTTGTTAGCCTGAATATTCTCAAGGACTTCGTCCTTAGGTGGTCCTGCAAAAATACTTAGGTAAACACGGGCCATTCCAAGGTCGGGAGTGACACGCACTACCGTTGCAGTTACCATAGCACCCAAGCACAGTGTTCTTGCGTTTTGCTGAAATACTTTAGAAACCTCTTCTTGTATAACGTTTTCAATTCTATTTTGTCTGATCGAACTCATGCTACAAAAGTAATGTATAGGCACTAAATCATAAGGAAATAAACTGGTTTTCTTTGCGTTCAGTTCAGTAATAGCAAGTGAAATTCCGCTATATTTGCCCTGAATGAAACAGTTAATGACCATATTCAAAGCTACCTTTATGTATAAAGGACGTGCTTTAGCAACGATTTTTTTCAACTTGCTTTTCGTCATTTTTAACTTAGTTTCTTTGGTACTTTTCGTCCCTTTTCTACAGGTCATTTTCCCAAGTGAAGACACTGAGTTAGTCCTTTCAGAGCCTCAATACTCCGGTGAGGGGATTGGTGGATTCATAGATTATGTAAAGGACTACTATGATTATTTTATGAGCACAATGGCTCAGGAAGACCCAAAGTATGCGCTCATGTTTGTTTGCATCTCAGTTGTGATAGCTTTCTTTTTGAAAAGTCTATTCAGATACCTCGCTATTTATCATCAGTCACAGCTAAGAATGGCAGTGGTTAGGGATTATCGAAAAAAGCTTTTTGAAAAATCAATGCGTTTTCTTTTTTCCTTCTT
>CAYFJL010000212.1:0-5476 GCA_964343335.1 uncultured Polaribacter sp.
ATGACACCAAAATCCATGGAATTAATCAATAGTTTTGCCGAATGTTTGGGTCCATATTTCTGTGTTGCCAAATCGTTTAGAATCCGATAGTACAGAATAGTAGATTCCGAAGTCATTCCCCCAATGATTCCAATTTTACGCATTGGAAGCATTTCTTTGGAGTGTATTTTCTCGCATTAATAAGAATAATGGAAAAGCAAAAGCTAGTGCCACCAAAAAAGTGGCCGGTATAATCACCCACCAATGTTTGATTTTTAACCTCAAGGATTCTGGAATGGCAAAGGCATAAAAGGCGAGCATGACCACGGTGAGGTCTGCGCCAAAAGAGAGTCCGGCATAATTATTTTGAGCATCCTGGAAGAAGCCAACTAATGTGGCATTTTCAACAGTTGTAAAATACAAGTAGTTGTAATACCATGGATAGCAAAAGCCAAGAATGGTCAGGATTAAATAAATATGCTTACGTTTCATTGGGTTGTGTTTCTTGTCGTATTAAAACAAGGTGATTTGATTCTCATCATCTGCCGTTGGTGGGGCTTTTTTAGCAGGTTTTTTTGTAGGTGGCGACGGTGCTTCTTCCTTTTGTTCAGGCTCCACCTTTGGAACATCAATCGGAAGTGTTTCTTCAACAACCTCTTCGTCTACCACTTCAACTTCTTCGACAGATTCTTCAACGGGAGGTTCGTAAGGTAACGGATCCAATAAATCCACCGATTTTATCTTCTCAGTAGTTAGTTGATTTCCAAGCGCTTTTATTCCTTTAATGGCGATAAAATCCTCTAAATCAACAGTCATTTTCTCTAGACTACGTTTTGAGAAATTAACCTCAGCAATGGGTCTGTAATCTGTAGCCACAATTTCCAATTGCGATTTTGGATGATCGGAAATAAAGTGCTCTTCCTTATCACCATTTTCAATTAGGAATCGTTTTACGTAGTAACGCTCCTTTTCACCTTCGTAATAAATCGCAGAGATTGGTTTATTGGGTTCCCATTTTTCAAGGACAATCATGTCATCTTCAAAGCGCATCAACAAATCAGGTGTTACTGCTTTGGCTTTCCCC
Source organism: uncultured Polaribacter sp. (assembly GCA_964343335.1). Taxonomy (GTDB): domain Bacteria; phylum Bacteroidota; class Bacteroidia; order Flavobacteriales; family Flavobacteriaceae; genus Polaribacter. Next base: position 1,064 of record CAYFJL010000212.1, read on the forward strand.
TTTTGGGTAATGATCAACAATTTATCCTCTGCCTTAAATTCTCCGAGTAATTCCCCACGCTCATCCACATTCAATCGTTGAACAGCTTCATCAAACCAAATCTTTCTGGGTTTTAATGTAGAAACTCCAGCTGCTTTGAATTCGACCTTTCGAATGGCAAATTTGGTTATTGTATTTCCGCGAACTCCCCTGCCTTTGACACCCAGGTCGGCAAAATCAATATCCCACTTCAACTTCTTAATACTACCAACAGCTCTTAAGTTTATGGTTACAACCTCAGCCTCTCCATTCGGATTCGCAGTAAAATAATGTACAATAGAGCCCTTACTTCCATTGGTAAGATCGTATTCCTTATCACGAGTTACTCCAGTCACATTGAAACGTTTCATGTAACTAGGGCCTCCTTTTCCGTCTCGATACATCATATTGTAGACGGTGCGCTTGTCTTTCTTTTTAAAGACTGCCACGTGAATGATGTCTTTTCCAACAAAAGTCTTGGAATCGATCTTGGTCACAATCATCTTTCCGTCTTTACGAAAAACAATAATATCATCAATATCAGAACAATCGCAAACAAACTCATCGCGACGTAAGGAAGTGCCGATAAATCCTTCTTCACGATTTACATACAATTTGGCATTGTTCATTGCTACTTTGGATGCAACGATATCATCGAATATTCTGATTTCTGTTTTTCGCTCGCGCCCCTTGCCATATTTGTCTTTTAAATTCTTGTAATAATCTATGGCATAATCGATTAAGTTTTCTAAATGAAACTTTACTTGAGCTATTTTTTCTTCTAAACTTTCTATGAATTGTTTTGCCTTATCGATATCAAACTTTGAAATTTTCTTGATTCGTATTTCTGTAAGTCTTACGATATCGTCTTGGGTTACAGCTCTCTTCAAATGCGTAATGTGAGGCTTTAATCCTTCATCAATGGCCTTTATAACGCCTTCCCAAGTCTCCTCTTCTTCAATATCTCGGTAGATCCGATTTTCAATAAAGATTCGCTCTAAAGAAGCAAAATGCCATTGCTCTTCCAATTCATGCAACTGAATCTCAAGTTCGCGTTTTAATAGTTGAACCGTTTGATCGGTTGAAATTTTAAGCATATCGGTAACTCCCATAAAAATGGGCTTGTTGTCATCAATAATGCATCCTAACGGAGAAACGGAATTCTCACAATTGGTAAAGGCATATAAGGCATCAATGGTTTTGTCTGGAGATACGTTTGGCGGCAGATGAACCAAAATCTCTACATTGGCAGCCGTATTGTCTTCAATGCGTTTGATCTTGATTTTCCCTTTGTCATTGGCCTTCAGAATACTATCAATTAAAGAACTTGTGGTCGTTCCAAAGGGAATTTCATTAATCACGAGCGTGCGCTTATCCAATTGGGATATTTTGGCACGTACTCGAACCTTACCTCCTCGCTTTCCATCGTTATAATTGGTGAAATCAGCAATTCCACCCGTTAAAAAATCTGGAAGAATTTTAAAGCTTCTTCCCTTCAAATATTTGATGGATGCGTCAATTAATTCGTTGAAATTATGAGGCAAAATCTTGGTTGATAATCCTACAGCGATTCCCTCTGCACCTTGGGCCAGAACTAATGGGAACTTCACTGGAAGGTTGATTGGTTCTTTCTTACGACCATCATAAGAAGATTGCCATTCTGTAGTCTTCGGATTAAAAATAACTTCTAACGCAAACTTTGATAGTCTTGCTTCAATATATCGAGAGGCAGCTGCACGGTCACCTGTAAGGATGTTTCCCCAGTTTCCTTGCATGTCAATGAGCAAATCTTTTTGCCCCATTTGCACCATGGCATCTGCAATGGAGGCATCACCATGTGGGTGATACTGCATGGTATGACCAACAATATTGGCCACCTTGTTGTATCTGCCATCATCCAAATCTTTCATGGAATGCATAATCCTTCGTTGTACCGGTTTAAAACCATCAACAACGGAGGGGACAGCTCTTTCTAAAATTACATAAGAAGCATAATCTAAAAACCATTCTTTGTACATCCCAGTCACCCTGGTAATGGTTTCCTCCTGATGTACCTCTTGATTATTTTCTAAGTTTGATTCTTCTGATATGTCTTTATTCTCCTCGTTCATAAATCGCTTTGCGTTCTATTTCGATATTTGATTACTCGGTTTCCTCGTTTGTTTTTTTCTTTTGGAGTTGTATTCTATTGTACTGCATGTAAATCCCAATTAAAAAAAGTGCGATAATGCTTGAATATTCCTTTGAATTGGTCTCCCAAGATAGGTCGGAACCATCCAAATTAATAATCCAGAACCCAATCACAATAATTGCAATAACAGTAATTCCGTTAAATACTTTACCCATAGTTTTACTCTTCAACCAGGTCTAATTCCACTTTTAGATTTTCAATGATAAACTTTTGACGATCTGGCGTGTTTTTCCCCATGTAGAACTTAAGCATCTCCTCAATCGATTTTTCTTTATCCAACATGACCGGGTCCAACCGAATATCTTCCCCAATAAAATGGACAAATTCATTCGGTGAAATTTCACCCAATCCTTTAAATCGCGTTATCTCTGGTTTCCCTCGTAGTTTATCAATAGCCCGTTGTTTTTCTTCTTCTGAATAGCAATAGATCGTTTCTTTTTTATCTCGAACTCTAAACAAAGGAGTTTCTAAAATATAAAGATGTCCCTCTTTAATTAGTTCTGGAAAAAACTGTAAAAAGAAGGTAATTAACAACAATCGAATGTGCATTCCGTCTACATCCGCATCCGTAGCAATTACGATGTTGTTGTATCGTAAATCTTCCAATCCGTCTTCAATATTCAAAGCAGCTTGTAACAAATTGAACTCTTCATTTTCGTAAACAATCTTTTTTGAAAGTCCGTATGAGTTCAAGGGCTTTCCTTTTAAGCTAAATACGGCTTGGGTATTCACGTTTCTCGACTTGGTAATGGATCCTGAGGCAGAATCTCCCTCCGTGATGAATAAGGTCGTTTGAAGGTGTGCTTCTTTTTTGGTATCACCTAGATGGATTCTACAATCACGTAATTTCTTGTTGTGAAGACTCGCTTTTTTAGCGCGCTCTCTGGCTAACTTTCGAATTCCAGATAACTCCTTACGCTCCTTCTCCGCTTGTATAATTTTCTTTTGAAGTTTATCGGCTACTTCTGTGTTTCGGTGCAGGTAATTGTCAAGTCTACGCTTTACAAAATCATTGATATACGTTCTTACCGTAGGCAACTCTCCACCCATCTCGGTAGATCCCAATTTAGTTTTCGTCTGACTTTCAAATACCGGTTCCATCACCTTGATGGCAATGGCTGAGATAATTGATTTTCGAATATCAGAAGCATCGAAATTCTTTCCGAAGAACTCACGAATAGTTTTTACGATGGCCTCTCTAAAAGCCGATTGGTGTGTACCCCCTTGTGTGGTGTGCTGTCCGTTTACAAATGAATGATACTCTTCAGAATACTGAGTTTTACTATGAGTAATGGCAACTTCTATATCATCTCCCTTCAAATGAATGATGGGATACAACATATCTTCCATATTGTTGTTGTCTTCCAACAAATCTTTCAAACCATTCTCTGAGAAGTACTTTTCGCCGTTAAAAATGATCGTCAATCCTGGATTCAGATAGACGTAATTCTTAAGCATTTTTGCAACGTATTCATTACGGTACTTATAATTCTTAAAAATGGTCTCATCCGGAATAAAAGTAACCTTGGTCCCCTTTCTTCTTGAAGATTCGTCAAGATTCTCTTTGTTGGTTAATTCACCTCGCTCAAATTCGGCCGATGCAGATTTACCATCCCTGTTGGATTCCACCCGAAAATAATTCGACAAGGCATTTACGGCTTTTGTACCAACCCCGTTCAATCCAACTGATTTCTTAAAAGCCTTGGTGTCGTATTTACCACCAGTATTCATTTTAGAAACGACATCAACCACCTTTCCTAGCGGAATTCCTCGTCCGTAATCACGAACCGTTACTTTGTTTCCCTGAATGGATATCTCTATGGTTTTACCGGCTCCCATGACAAATTCATCGATGGAATTGTCTAAAACTTCCTTCAACAGGATGTAAATTCCATCGTCAGCTGCCGAGCCATCACCCAGTTTTCCAATATACATTCCCGGTCGCATTCGGATGTGTTCCTTCCAATCGAGCGAGCGTATATTATCTTCTGTGTATTTTGTTTGTTGACTCATAAAAAACTTGAGAATAATGGAGTATTCGTGCTAAAATACTACTTCATTAAGGATTATAAAATAGGGCTCAGGATTAGTTATTAACAGGATTTTAACTAGTATTTACAAGGGTTTGGAGAGATAAATCACAAATAATATCAATTTGTTAGATTTTTAAACAAATGATAGTTAGGCAGGTATAATTTTTACTT
>CAYFJL010000213.1:0-5473 GCA_964343335.1 uncultured Polaribacter sp.
GTTCCATTTCTTGTTGAGCAATCTTTCGAAACTTCATTGCCCTTTTGCCTTTTCCGGTCTTACCAATCTTCTTTACTGCCATTACCCAAGCATCTAAATGCTGTCTCAAAGAGCGGTTTTGCTGCAGACCTTCAACAACTTTATACCATGCTTTTTTTGAAGCGAGCTTTGCAGTTAGTTTTCTTTCTTTCCTTTCTAATTCAGATAGGCTTTGAATAAGTTGATTTTCATAATTAATATCCATCAGCTTTTCAAGTTGATGTTGCGCATTTCTGAAAAAGATTGCTTGTTTTAAATTTTCTACATCCTTAGCTGAAAAGGAATTGTCTTCTACCAATTGTGTTGTGGATGGAATCTTAGAATAAAGCTCAGAACGTAAATTTTTGAAATTCAGGAAATTCTCTTTTCCATAGGCTAACTTTTCAATTCTGTTCAGTAATTCTTCATATGCGTGAAGGTCAAGGTTGTTGTATGCTTCAATTATATTTTCCTTAATTGGGTGGTAGCCTTTTGGAACATACTTATTCAGATATGCAGTAGATTGATTAATTAGCTCTTCAATCTCCGAAATTCGCTCTTTTAATTTGCTATACTCCGCTTTGAGAATAGACAACTTTAGGTCTTCTTTATCAAAGAGTTTTATCTGCAAACTGCTACTGGATTTAATAGCCGATTCCAATACTTTTGCTTCCTCAATTAACTTAGTAAGGCGTGAAACCTCATCTTGGATTTGCTTAAAAAAGGAATACTTATTGAACAGTAAGTTCCCTTTTGGAACTTCCTTTTTCCAAATTTCCGCAAGCTCTATGAAGTCTTGTTGAAAGGAAATATCCTTCAATACAGTTTCATATTCCTCAATAGTATCGCAAGGACTTCCATTGACACGAACCGATTCAATAAAATATAGTCGTTCTTTTATTTCTCTTGGTAGAAAGGGCTTTTTAATTGAAAAAGTAAATCCTGTTAACGGATTACCTTCATTTAAATATTCAAGAAGTACTTGAGCATCATTTTTAAGCTGCTTTAAACTTTTGTCCTGAGGATAAGAGACTTCAATATCCTTATCAACCTGCCGTAAATCATGCTTTTCGAACTTTTCGAGCAGCGACTTTGACTGGTTCAATATTTGCAACCATTCCTGATTTCTGCCTTTCAAGAAGGATTCTATAACAGAAGAAGTGAAGTCAATCTGGAATTTATCTACTTCGTTGTAAAATTTTTGAAGGTTATGTAGGTGTTGAAAAAGTTGCTCAAAATCTGAACATGAAATTTTCAGGTTGTCATCTTTTGGAAATGAGCCTTTGGCAAGCTTGTCAATAAGTCTTGAATATTCCTTTAACTGGTCAGTAGTAAGTAATTCATTGGGATTAGGGATTTCAAAATCAAATTCATCTGTCGCAATTTGCTTGTAATTTCCATGCAGTTGAATGAATTCGGTTAGACGTGAAAGCAACTCATTATTTTCGATATTACTGAAATCGTCTTCGTACCATTCGAATAATGGTGTATCTATTTCAAGATTCTCAGCAATTTCAGTTAAAGTTCCTTTGTATTTTTCGTTAATCTCCTGTTTTCGTGTTGCTTTCTCCTTAATGTTGACAAGACTGTTTGAGGTTTCAGCAATTGATTCTCTCGTCTTCTTTAATTCATTTTCATACCCATCAATTTGTGATTGATATTGAGTTAGATTGGCTCTTGATAATTCATCATTTATGGCATTGACACTTGATTGTAAGTCTTGGATGGAAGATGAATCCCCGCTCAAAAGGTTTACTGCCAAATCCTGAAATTCAGGTGGAAGCTTATCTTTTAGAACTTCCAATGCTCTCTTTGTATAAGCGGTAATTAATACCTTTTTACCGTTTGCGAGCAAGTGACAAATTAAATTGGCAATAGTGTGGGACTTTCCTGTACCTGGAGGGCCTTGAACTAGAACCTTATTATTTCTTTTGGCTTTTTCAACTATCTCTAATTGTTCGTCATTGTATTCCTTCGGAAAAAATATTGGTTCAATCTGTGAGCTATTAAATGAGTTATCTGAGAGAGAATTATCATCTTCAATATTTGGATGGATTCCTATAAGGTCATTAATTGTCGGAATTTCAAGACTATCTTTACCATTTTCGATATTCTCTAAGATTTTCTCATATAGGGCGGTAAAGCTTCGAGTATTTCTTTTTCTAAGTAAGAGAGCTGGGGAAAAAGTGATATTTGGTTTTGAAGCTGTTCTATTTGGCTTTTCAATTAAATGGTTATAGCTACCATCAGGAGAAACCCTTTCTGCAAACATTTGTAGGGCATCTTCTGTATTGCTGAAAATTGTTTCAATATTTTTTTCATTAATGTAGTTCTCTACCGCCTTTTCAGCATCTATTATGTTTTGCGAATCGAACTGGTCAAATAAATCAAGGATGGAATCAGTTTCAATTTGGGGTGCAGATTCTAAGTTTGGCGAAACGAAAATTTGTGAGTCTTTTTGAGAATACTCGAAATTAATATCGACTCTTTGGGTTAAAATATGTCTGAAAATCTTCGGACGTTCATCATTCTCTTTAAAGTTCAATAGCCCAACACCAACAACTAACTCGTACTCTTCTCCAAATTGCTGGGTCTTGTTGAATATTCGGAAAAGCTGTTTGTAAACAGCATTTAGTTTCTCATACTTCTCGTGTTCAATTCTGTAAACTTCAATTTTCTCGTTATATTCTATCAGGTCATCAATCCATTTTTTGTCAATGTATTGCTGTAATTCTTTTTCAAGTTCTGGAAAATCTTCAATTGAAAGAGTTTCTCCATTAATTTCAAGTGCTTCCTTTAACTTGGGTTCATCTTCTTCATTTAATAATGTTGGCTTATCAATCCATTTTTCCAAGTTTTCTGTAAGCTTGGCAAATTGTGGTTTCACGGGTACTTTAGGCTTTCTTACTTTCAACCAATAGTCGTTGTCTTCATTGAAGTCAGGCCTGATAATATTTTCAAAAAGCTCATTTTCGGGAATGTCGTTCAGCCAAAATTTCTCAGGATATTGTGTTTCTTGAGCTTCAATGTCGCGGACAGGGTTACTTCTAAGTTTCGAGAACTCTTTTAGATAATTAAATATCTGTAAGTATTTGTTCTTTTTCATCATGCCCAATTTATTCTAATACAATTGACTGTTTTTTAAAGTTGAAAAACTTACATGATAGGGGGATAGTACACAAGTTAAGTATATTTTCCTGCATATAATTACTTTGTTTCTGGAAGGCTTTCAGATTTACTATGGATAAGGGGTAAAGCAAAAGGGTTATACTGTGGTTTTCAATTTTTAATCTAACTTGTTTATGAAGAGGTTTTATCGGCATATATTACCCATTTGATTGACTATGCTTAAGGTTTTAATAAAGCATAGTTTTACTAGGCTATCAGTAAATTTGAGGGGATTGTGTTAAATGTAAGAATTTTTAATAAACTGGAAAATGTGGAATTCCGTAAAAGGTTTAATAATTTTATCGAATGGATGATTTGGTTTCTAAACTTGATTGCTTTCTTTTTTGTTTTGCTTCGCAAAAGAAAAATGTAAAGCAAGAGGGCAACACGGCAGGCCGGTGTTGCATGGATAAACACTAAAGTAACCTACTATAAAACAGTACCTTACCTTAAAATTACTTTTAAAAAAGTACGTTTAGGGAGTCAAATTTGCGGCAAATGCCCCCGAACCCCCCGTAAACAGGCATGGATTTGCGGCAAACTATAAATAAACAAAGAATTTTTTTCTTTTGATAAATTAATCCTAGTCTAGGAATGGGATATATAGTTTTAGCCATTTTTTCAGCTATTCTTTTATTAGGCCTGAATAAGGATCGGGTTATTTACTTGGTTTTATACCTTATTTACGCAAATCTGATTTAACGCGATCTAGGGTTCAGGCAATATATTTTACTTTAATTTTGTACATTGTTGTACCAATACAGACTCTTCCCATGGGCATCGAAACATATTTTCAACTATTAACTGACGCCGAAAAGAAATTTTTACCTGAAAAGTTATTTTTTGGTGGAAATGAAAATTTGTTATATGAAAAGAGAAGGGTTTCAGTGGTAGGTTCTAGGGCCGCTACCAAAGAAGGATTACAAAGAGCTAGAATAATCTCATCGACTTTAGTAAAACATGACATCATCGTCGTTAGTGGTTTGGCAAAAGGTATCGATACTATTGCTCACCAAACTGCAATAAATTCTGGGGGTCAAACTATAGCGGTTCTGGGAACTCCTTTAAATGTTTCATATCCAAAAGAGAATGTCAATCTCTTGGAAATGATTAAAAAAGAACATTTAGCCGTTTCACAATTTCCTGAAGGATATCCGACTCAACCAAAGAATTTTCCAATTCGTAATAGAACAATGGCCCTAATATCAGACGCTACAATTATAATAGAGGCATCCGAAAAAAGTGGAACTCGTCATCAAGGTTGGGAGGCCCTTCGTTTAGGGCGGGAAGTATATATTTTGGAAAATGTTATTAAGGAAAAGGAAATCTCTTGGGCGAAAGAAATGTTGGATTACGGCGCCCAAGTACTTTCAAGGGATAATGTTGATGAGATATTTACTGACATCCCTTATTTGACCTCAAAGTTTGAGGATGCCTTTTGAGATTCCATTCGCTACAATGCTTGAATATGCTAGCAGGGGAACCAATGAAAAAGCACAGCTTTCAAAACGAATATGCGGTAATATTAAGTCAGGAAATTCCCTAGTTATTGAAAGACTCATTTACCATATGTCTAAATTACCCCTGAATCACCCAATTTCAGAGATGTTCAGGGATAATCCAGTATTGGTTCCAGCACCTCGAAGTACACCAATGGTTGAGGGGGCACTTTGGCCAACAAGAATTTTATCAGAGCACCTTGTGAACTCAGGTTTTGGTGGAAGTGTACAAAACTTAATTGCAAGAATAGCTCCTGTCCCAAAATCAAGTAATTATTATACTGCTGAAAGTCGTCCCTCTTGCAACACCCATTTTAACAGCTTATTGTGTACGCCACCACAAGCGTTTATTCAAAAGTTAATTATTGTTGACGATGTTTTTACTTTGGGAAGAACATCGTGTGCCTGCGTTAGGAAATTAAAAGAAATCTATCCAAACGCAGAAATATTGGTTTTTGCGGCTATGAGAACTCGTGGATTTGTAGCTTCCTTAGACGAAATAGTTAGGCCTTCGTATAATCAAATGATTTATCATCCGGAGCAAGACCGCATTTTTTTGCCCAATTAAGTTGTTAAACCAATTATTCTTAATTCAATATTACAGGTTAATGGCATCTATGGCAATTTTGACTAAAAAGGGATTTTTTGTAAGATATTCCAGAGTTGGAATGCTTTCTTTTTTGTTTTGTAAATGCAAAAGAAAAATGTAAAGCAAGAGGATAGCACGCAGGCACGATGCTATTGATTTATTTTCCTTCGGAAAAGCCCATTTTTAGGATGTTTTTTAA
>CAYFJL010000214.1:0-5459 GCA_964343335.1 uncultured Polaribacter sp.
TTTTCCAAGCGCAGGACATACTCGCCCTTATCGTTGGTAATGGCAAATTGGGTACTCTCATCGGTATTTTTAGGGAATGCCAAGATGTTGGCATTGACCAATGGTGTGTTGGTACTATCCGAAACAACCCCGCTTAGCACAACATTTTGTGCCAACAAATTTGAAATACCAAAAAAAAGAATGCCTATTGTTATGAGGCATTTTTTTATTAAAACCGAAACTTTGATTTTATGCAATCCGTTTAGTTCTTATTTACAATAATTTAAACGTTATCTTTCTCCATTATCGTTTAAATTTTTCGCGTAATTTTTCAAATTCTTCTTGAGTTATTATGACTCCTTTTTTTGGCTTAACTATGTTATAATCGGATTGGTTCAATGAAATTTCTGTAGCACTGTAAGTGCGGTTATCGTCTGTCAATTCTAAAATTAATCCTGGTAGGCCAAAAAAACCAGATGGTCCGTACATATATGGTATTTCTGGGCAGTACCATGCGATTACATTTTTTTCAAAACGTCCAGCATCGTTTTCAATTGAATAGTGTGTGGTCGCCTTATAACATTTATATTTTCCAATCATTTTTGAGCTATTGGACAGTTCCCAATTAGGCTTATCAATCGGAATAAGAAAAGTTTCACCGTAAGCCACTTCTTGTTTTAGAAACTCTTCAGTTTCTATGTTGTAATAGAACTTTTTCGTACCTCCCAACATTACTTTTGCTATCTTAGTTTGAAAATCATTGGTGCCCATCCTATCCTTTATTTCAAAAAAGGCTTTTTCTCTTTTGAAGGTTAATTCAAAGTCCATTGGGTTATTTGCAATGGATATGTTTACCAAATCGAAATATTGATAAATATCTTCGGAAAGATCCTCCATTTGATGGCTTGAAAAGACCTGATATATAATTCTACCTGTTTGTGCTTTTACCGAAAACACCATTGCAAAAAAGAACAATATGTTTAAGTGTAAAATGACTTTATTTTTCATAGCATTAGCAGGTTTTTACCATCTCTTACCTAGTTGCTCCTTTACCTTATCACCTTCCTTTTTGTATTCTTCCGCTGTTATGGTTTGGATATCTTGAGGCCAATCTATTTTTACCTCTTTTTTGGGGTTAAGCTCAATTTTGCCCGCGGTATAGGTGGCTATGGGCAATTGTAGTTCCAAAATTAGGCCAGGAAGGTTTCCCACATAATCCACTGGACCAAAAGAAACAGGGATTTCGGGGGCGTACCAAGCTATAGTATCATCATTTAAACCAGTGTTGGATTTATCGAGAATGGCTTTATAACAAAGAAACTTTCCAATTTTTTTCTGTTCCTTGGTCAATGTCCATTCAAGTCTTTTTATATTGGATTTTATATTGTATTCCTTACCACCATAGGAAGTTTGTAAGAGTTGCGTTCTCTTTGTTAAATCTGTGTAATATATACCCTTGGAAGTTAGGGATTTCACATGATCGTCCAATATGTCTATATCAGAAATACTGAGCCCTCTTTGGTGTTGAAAAATGCTACGTCCCTTGTTAAAGATAAGTTGTAATTGTACATTTTTGGCTGCATCAGCGGTCATTCTAAACATCCTCTTCAATTCGGGTGATGCTTTTCCGTCTTTCACACCATCTCTATAAAAACCCTCCATATTTACATTATACCAAACTTTTCCATGAGTTATCTGGGCCGACAGAAGATTAGTTGCTAATAAAGCAAAGCTCAAATAAACTAAAATACATTTCTTCATATCCTTTTTTTCTTGAAAAGTATGCCCAAAAAAATCAGGCATACTTATAATTGATTAAAAAAATATTAATTCATTGCTGCTTCACAAAGTGCATAAGCAACCTCAAAAGCCCTTCCTGCTTCGAAGCCATCTCCTCCTGACTTTTCATAGACATGATCAGCATAATCAAATGCCATATCTTCACAATCAGTAGACACCTCAAGTGTTGCTGCATTCAAACCACTAGAAGAAAAGCCAACAGTAAAAACAGTGATCATTAAAAAAATTGCTCTTTTCATTTTCAAAAAATTTAATAGGTTAAGAAATCAGTTTTACTTACTTCAAGATTTGCGCAAAAATTGTAAGCTTGGGCCAAATCTATAGTTAAAAACTGAATTCAGGTATGCGGTTTTCCGCATACTTTTTACGGTTTTCCGCATATTTTATTCCACGCATTTTTATCACACTAAAACTCCGAAATCTTAAAAAACTCTTTTGCCTTTTTCTCCACTATACTATCATATTGCCTTTCGGTCACAATCATTCCTTTTTGTTTTTCAATTTCAAACTGCGAATCTATAGTTGCATCGAAAACAATTTCCTTGGCTTCCAAGCTAATTTTACCATTTTGAAGCTCCAAGATAAGTCCAGGAAGTCCAAAATAGCCTGCTGGACCGTAGAGTCCCGGCAATTCTGGAGAAAACCATGCAACCACGTCGGAGGTAAAAACACCCTTGGGATTTGCTATGGTATCCATTGTAGTGGCTTTTATGCATTTATAGTCACCAATATATTTTTGCTCTTCAGGGTGTAGTTCCCATTGTTTGGGACTAATTTGGACCTTAAACTGAGCTCCTGAAAATTCTCTCATATTTAGATACACTGAGTCTTTTTGATTTATATAAAAAGTCCCTGCGGTACCCCCATAAGACGAGGTAAAGTTTCGCATCACATTTTTACTGGAGCCTATTATCAAAGATTTTTGTTCATGAAAAAGAGCACAATCTTCACCAATTCTTAAAACATACATCAAGTTTTTTACGTCTTCCGATACGATTTGGTTGAACTTTGATATCGTGCTTTTAGTTTTACCCGATTCAGTTGTATCAATCAATTTATCCACTTTTTTCTCGTAGTATACATGTATTGGTCCCATGGATTGAGACCAAATGCCTTGATAGATTGTAAAGCACAAAATCATAAAGATGGCTCTATGGTATAAACTAAAATCCATTTAATTAAATTGAATAACCCATTTCGTCCATTTAGAAAACCTACCAACCTCTTCCCAACTTGGATAAAACCTTATCCCCCTCCTTTTTATATTCTTCCTCGGTAATAGTTTTAATATTCTTTGGCCAATCTATTTTTACTTCTTTTTTGGGGTTTAACTCAACTTTACTCGCCGTATAAGTGGCTATCGGCAATTGTAGCTCCAAAATAAGGCCGGGCAAATTGCCCACATGTTCGGTTGGGCCATAAGAAAATGGAATCTCTGGTGCATACCATGCTATAGTATCTTCATTTAACCCAGTCTTGGATTTATCCAGGATGGCTTTGTAACAGACAAACGCACCTATTAGTTTCTGCTCTTTGGTCAAGTTAAGTGTTATCTGTTTTGCAATATTGATTCCCAAGTTTTTTTGGTTAAATCCTGATATTGTTTTTCAGTTATTGTATTCTCAAATACTGGCCACGGATCAATTTTGTTTTTGTCAAATGTTATTCTGGAACACCTGTATGTTAGAAATGGTTCTTTTAATTCCAAAATCAGGCCCGGCAACTGTCCAAAATAATCTTTGGGGCCCAATTGAACAGGTATTTCGGGTGCATACCATGCGACTATCTCTTGCTCTTTTCCGTTCACCACTCTCAAAAAAACTGCCTTGTGGCAAATAAAATCCCCTATTTTCTTTTTCTCATTTTGCAATACCCATTCCTTGTCTTTGCTTTCTTTTAGGACGTTGATTTCTTTCCCATCGAATTTAGTTGCCCATATTTGATGATTTTTTTCTAAATCCGTGTAGTAAGTGCCATTGCTCACAAACAACCTAACCATATTGTCAAATTTATTGTTAACATCAATGGAAAGTGCCTGTGGCACTTTAAAGATTGCTCTAAAACCATCAAACTCTAATTGTGCTTTAAATTTTTTAATTCTACGGGCTGTATTTCTCATCATGTCGTCTGAAGGTCTGGATTCGGTGTCAGATTCCATCCGTTTGACATATTCGTCCATATCAACGTTGTAGATTAAAAGACCATTGGTGCTATTTTGGGACAACCCGAACACATAAGACATTAAAAAAACAGATAATAAAAATCTTTTAATCATTTTTCATCTAGTTGTTTTTATTTAAGGGCTGCCAAACAAGCAGCCCATTAAATGCTAAATATTCCTATTCTGTTGATTAGCGCAATTAGTTGTAGTAATCACAAAGATCCTTTGCATAGGAATATGCAATGCCTGCTTCACCATAGCTGCCAGTTTCTTCTAAAACCTTAAACGCATAATCTATTGCAACGTCATGACATGTTAACATAATTAATTCTAAATTAACAGTTCGATCGTTTTTGTTATCTTCTTTGGCATTTATTATTCCAATTGAAAAAACAAAAGCTGCTAGAAAAAAAATTGTTTTCTTCATTTTCAAAAATTTAATTGGTTAAATAATCAGTTTACTTACTATTCGATTTGCGCAAAAATTGTAAGCATGAGCTAAAACTATAGTTAAAAACTGAATTTAGGTATGCGGTTTTCCGCATATTCTTTTACGGTTTTCCGCATATTTTCATTTATCCGTTAAATGATGCCCAATTCTTTGGCTCTGTTCACCAAAGCCATCGTATTGCCTTTTTCAATTCCCAGTTTTTTATGCAAAACTCGTTTTCTTTTTTCCACTTTGGACAACGACCAGCACAAATGTTCCCCAATTTCCTTGTTTCGGATTCCTTTAGACAGGAGGTACAAAAGCTTTTTTTCATCTGTGCTTAAGTAAACTTCTGCATTGGATTCTCCTCGTAATATTTTTCCAATGGTTGGGGAATAGTACGTTTGATTTTTTAAGATATGCTGAATTGCGCCTATTAGATGATATTCATCCACTTCACCTTTAACCAAAAACCCATGTGGTTTTACAGTTTGTAGAATTTCTTCCAAACGAAGCTTATCCGTCAAACTGGTCATCACCAATATTCTAGTCTTGAGTTGCTTTTCAACAATCAACCTTCCCAAATCTTCCCCTGAATAGAGGTTTTTTTCTGGATAGGCTGGCATACAAATATCCAAGAAGACTATATCAAAATGAACAGCTTCCTTAAATAATAACTGATATGCTTTTTTGAGGGAATGTGCCTGCTGAACAGTAACTTTTGGAATCGCGCCCTTGCATCCTGCTTGTTCCACAATCAACTCGTAACCTTGGCAACTGAGTTGGTGGTCTTCAACAATCAATATGCTTTGAAGGGCCCTCTCGGTGAGGCACTCTTTACCTTTTCTTCTTCCTCTGTAGTCCATCTACAATTAGTGCAATGGCCTTTATGAGGTTAGTAAAGGCGTTTTCGTTTACAAAACTATATCTTAAATATATGAAATTATAAGTTTTGGTCCCGCTCCAACGAAAAATCCGAATGTTCGGTCAACTGGGTATCCAATTCCTTGGAAAAGGCTTCCATATCTTCTGCGGAATAGTTGTAGGCTTTTTGGAACTCCTCGAACACCGGCTCCTTGTATTTTCGAA
>CAYFJL010000215.1:0-5441 GCA_964343335.1 uncultured Polaribacter sp.
AGCAAGCCTTGGGTTATGCTGTTTCTAATGTTGATGCCGAATCTATTAACGAACGCGCTGAAGGTGACGTTGCCCGTGTTTTAACAGGGAAAGCCTCCGGTGTTCAAATTCAACAACAAAGTGGTATGTCAGGTTCCGGTACTTCAATCTTTATTAGAGGTTTGAACTCATTTAGTGGAAGTAACCAACCTTTATTTGTAGTTGATGGTATTCCTATCAATTCAGATACCAATGCACAAGGAGATTTTGTTGATGGTAACAACGGTTCGAGTCGTTTCTTGGATATTGATCCTAATAATATTGAAAGCGTAAACGTTTTAAAAGGTTTAGCAGCATCAACTTTATATGGTACTTATGGTAGAAACGGGGTAATTTTAATTACTACCAAATCAGGATCATCTGCTGAAGGTGGCCCTAAAAAAACTGAAATTACTGTAAACAGTTCTGTATTTATTAATGAAATTGCTTCTTTACCTAACTATCAAACTGAATACGGTGGAGGTTTTGACCAGGCATTTGGTTGGTTCTTTAGTAACTGGGGTCCTTCATTTAAAGAAGGTGGCCCTGGAGGATGGGGTAACAGTAGTGCATTTGATGAAAACGGCACCTTAGAACACCCTTATTCAACAGCTTCTCCTGCAACAGGAATTCCACAGGCTTTCCCTGAATTTGCCGGAGCACGTTATGAGTGGAAACCTTATAAAAGTGTTGAAAATTTCTTCAGACAAGGGATTATTAAAAACACTAGTGTTAACGTAAGAGGTGCTTCTGATGATGGTAAAGTATCATACAACGTAAACTATGGTAACTTAGACGACCAAGGATTTACACCGGGAAACACCTTAAGACGTAATTCATTATCTATTGGTGGTCAAGCCAAACTATCAAATAAATTTACTGCATCAGGTACATTAACCTATGTGAATACTAATTTTGTGTCGCCACCGGTAGCCGCAAGTTACGGAAGTAACGTAGGAGGTGAAAGTGCATCGATTTTTGGTAACTTGTTTTATACGCCTATCAGTGTTGATTTAATGGGGCTGCCTTACCAAAACCCGGTTACAGGTGAATCTACCTACTACCGACAAAATAACAGTATTCAACATCCGTTATGGACAGTGAATAATGCCCAAACTTCTCAAAATACCAACAGAGCTATTGCTGGTGTTAATTTAATTTATGAATTAAATGACAACTTAAATGTAAAGTATGCTTATGGTATTGATATGTATAGTGAAAACAACGTAAACTACGCTAACAAAGGAGGTAAAACCGGTAGTATTGCTAACCAATCTGGTGTTTATCAAACTTGGAATAACACAAGTACTACTTTTGACCATAACATTGCCATTAACGGTAACTACGATATTAACAGTGATGTTGGTGTTAGCTTTGCTGTAGGGGTAAACCCAAGAAGAGATGTTTTTGATCAAAATGGTATTAGTAGTACAGGACAGCAAGTATTTAACGTATTGAGACATTTCAATTTTGCAGAAAACAATGAAATTCAGTTCTATAGTGAACGTAATATCATAGGTGCTTACGCACAAGCTGAATTCGATTATTCTGATTATTTCTACCTAACATTAGCAGGAAGAAAAGACTGGGTATCTAACCTTTCTAAAGAAAACAGATCGGTTACCTATCCTTCTGCCAGTGTGTCATTTATTCCAACTAAGGCTTTTGATGGATTCCGTGAGAGCAATGTATTTAACTACATGAAATTAAGAGCCGGTTATGGTACTTCAGCTAACTTCCCTACCGGATATCCTGTTTCTTCAACCTTAACGTTGGATACTCAAGATTTCCAAACTTCTGAAGGTGTTAACGTAGTTACTAACTCTTCCGGTACTGTATTAGGAAATCCTGATTTAAAACCTGAAAAAATTGGTGAATTAGAATTTGGTGTGGAAGCTAGAATGATTGACAACAGATTGTCTTTAGATGCCTCTGTCTACAGAAGAACTACTAAAGACTTAATTATTGACAGACCTTTAGACCCATCTACAGGATATACTTCAACCCAAACAAACGTTGGTAAAATTCAAAATGACGGTATAGAAATTGACCTTACCTATGATATTTTTAGAAATGATGGTGACGGATTTAATTGGAGTACTAATATGAACTGGTCAACCAGTGAAGCTGTTGTAAAAGATTTAGGTTTAGATACTGATTTAGTTGTATTTGCCGGGTTTACCAACCGAGGTAATGCTGCTATTGTTGGTGAAAATTTAGGTACTATGATTGGTACTGCCATTGATCGTGACGAAAACGGTAACTTCAAAGTTAATGCTGCTGGTAATTATGTTGTGAAACAAGGAAACAACATTATTGGTGATGCAAACCCTGATTTTACGTTCAACATAAATAACTCACTTAACTACAAAAACTTCTCGTTAAGTTTCTTGTTTAACTGGGTACAAGGTGGTGACATTTATGCACAATCAATTCAAACATTGTTAGGTAGAGGAGTTATTAATGATGACACCCAACCTGATAGAGAAAATTCATTTATCTTACCGGGTGTAAACCCTGCAGGTGAACCAAATACAACTCAAATCAACAACTCTACGTACTACTTCTCTAACGTACTTTACGGTCCGGATGAAATGGGAGTTTATGACGCAACTGTATTTAGATTACAAGAAGTTACATTAAGTTATAACTTACCTAAAAAAGCCTTAGAAAAAACACCTTTCGGTGCAGTGAGCTTTACTTTAACTGGTAATAACTTATGGTTCTATACACCAAACATGCCTAAAAACGCAAACTTTGATCCAAATGTTGCCGGTTTAGGTGTTAATAATGGTCGTGGTTTCGAGTATTTGAATGGACCTAGCTCTAGAAGATATGGTTTCAGTGTAAAGGCTTCATTTTAATCAACTTAATAAAGATTTTATATTATGAAAAAAATAAATAATTTAATAAAACTAATGTTCTTTTGCGGAGCCCTAATCTTGGTCTCTTGTGAAACAACTAATTTGGATTTGACTGAAAATCCGAATGCGCTTACTCCTAGCCAGGCCAACCCGGATTTCTTTATGAATGCCGTTCAGGAAGACTTTGCTAATTTTGTAGAGTCATTCGGTAGAACCGGTGCCGAAGTTACTCGTATTGATAACATGGCTGGTAGAGATTACCAAAATGCCTATGCTCCTACTAACTTTGATGCTGAATGGTCTTCTGCATACAGAGGTATGATGGAAGATTTACGATTAATGAATATTTTAGCTGAAGAAGGAAACTTAAGATACCATATTGGTATGGGGCAGGTAATGCAAGCATATATTATGATGACTCTTGTGGATTTCTTTGGTGATGTACCTTATACGGAAGCACTATTAGGTAGTGAAAACTTTAACCCTGCTGCCGATTCAGGTGAAAGTGTATATGCTGCAGCAATTGGATTGTTAGATGCCGCTATTGCTAACTTTTCTGGTGATGCAGCGGCGAACCCTCAATACGATTTCTTTTACGATGGTGATTGGGACAAATGGATAAAAGCTGCCAATACCTTAAAAATGAAAGCATACATAACTACAAGACTTGTTGATGGTAGTGCTGTTGCCAATTTTAATGCAATCGTAGCTTCTGGAAACTATATCGCATCAAATGCTGATGATTTTCAATTCACTTGGGGGAAAAATGAAATCCAACCGGATACACGTCACCCGCGTTATGATGCCAGTTATTTTTCAACCGGTGGTGGTGACTATATGTCTAACTGGTTAATGAATGAACTTTTAAGTACTGATGACCCACGTAGATTCTACTATTTCTACCGTCAAAACGCAGCAACTCCAGGCTTTGGTGCTGATCCTAACGAAGAAACTTTGGCTTGTTCTTTAGAAACTGCCCCTGCTCATTATGCAGGCTACACCTTCTGTGGATTAGACGAAGGATATTGGGGTAGAGACCACGGTGATGATGATGGTATCCCACCCGATGGATTCTTAAGAACCTTAGTAGGTGTTTATCCTGCCGGTGGTGCTTTTGATGATGGCTCTTTCGATGCCAAGAAAAACGGAGATGGACGTGGTGGTGACGGAATCACACCTGTAATGTTAGCCAGTTGGGTAGACTTTATGAGAGCTGAATTAGCACTGCAATCAGGTGGTGCCGGTGAAGCTGCTGCAAAAACTGCTTTATTAGATGGTATTGCTAAATCTATGGATAAAGTAACTGGTTTTGCAACTAATGAAGACCCTGATGAAGGAGATAATATTACTGCGCACAGCGCAAATATTGGAAATGCCTTTGACGCTGCTGCCAATAAAATGGAAGTGGTGGCATCGCAATACTTCATCGCACTTTACGGAAATGGTATTGATGCGTATAACTTCTACAGAAGAACAGGATTCCCTCAAATGTTACAACCTAACTTAGAACCTAATCCTGGTGGATTTATTCGTTCGCATTTCTATCCGGCGAATTATGCAAACACCAACTCTAATGCAACACAGAAAAATGGTGTAGATGTACAGGTATTTTGGGATAATAACCCAGCTTCTCCAGGATTCCCTGTTGCTAACTAAAAACATATGTTAAAATGAAAAAATTTATAAATAAAATATTATTAGTTTTTGCTGTTACCGCTTCACTGTTTAGTTGTGAAGAAGTAGATAACGCAATTTATGATGTCTTTGACAATACCCAAAGAGGAGCTGTTCTTAGAACTATAGAAAGAGTGAGTAGTAACTTTAACATATTTGACCCTTCCTCTACATGGGAGATTATAATAGAGGAACAAGATGTTGAAAATGGAGGACTACTTTCTAAAGTAGATGTTTATGTAAGCTTTACAGATAATAAAGCTGACGGTGTAGATAACTCTAGAAGCGAAAGTATGCTTACTTCAATTGCTGCTTCTGAGTTTGGTAAAAGCGATAATGGTTTACCGATTACAAATATTTCTGCAACACTTGCTGAAGTTACAGGGCTTTTAGGCTTGGCAGATGGACAATATAATGGAGGAGATGTTTTTACCTTCCGATTAGAAGTTGTTTTAACTGATGGCAGATCATTTAGCGCTGATGACACTAGTGGTACTTTGCAAGGTTCTTTCTTGGCATCACCGTACAGTTATGATGCAGGTTTACTTTGTATTCCATTATCTCCAATAACAGGTGATTATGTTATAGATATGCAAGATGGCTACGGTGATGGTTGGCAAGGTTCTAAAATAACTGTTACCATAGATGGAGTTGCAACAGATTACAGTTTACCAGATTTATGGACTGCCGGATTAGGAGGAAGCGTTGGTGATGCGCAGTATGTTTCAGGCTCTGTAACAGTTACTGTACCAGGTGGAGCTCAAGAATTGTCATTTACATTCACAGGAGGTGATTATCCAAGTGAAGTTACATTCCAAATCTATACACCGAGTGGATTCTTGGGTGTTGATGCAGGTCCTAGCCCACCTGTTGGAGAAATTGCCT
>CAYFJL010000216.1:0-5116 GCA_964343335.1 uncultured Polaribacter sp.
TAAGTTGGGGGATTTATAATTCGTTCGCGAAACTGGAGGAAACTCCAGTTTTTTTGTGCAATCAACTCCTTCCCTCTTAAATTATTTTTATTTTTCAGGTTGAAAATGAAAAGATCCCAAAAGGCATTTGTCTTATTTTTTTTGTTACTAGGTATTGCCTCCCATAGCCAAACCTCTAAAAACATCATTAGTAATAGGGTGCAGTATACCTCCAATGAGGGATATCACATCATTGCACCAACCACTGCAGTTTATGATCATTTGGGTTGGTTGTGGATCACCGGAAATAATGCAGACAATCAAAATTTTCTTTTTGAAAACCAAGAAATTGTAATCCAGCGGTTTGATGGTATCAGTTTTTATGATGTTCCATTGCCAGAAACTGATGCTACAATTATCAATGCGTTCTTGTTTCAAGATAACTCTAGGGGTTTGTATATGAGAATCGATTATAAGGATAAAAAGACCGATCTCTACCATATTAATCCCGAGACCCAAGTATTTACATTGATTGAGAATTATATTGAGGTCGATGGGAAATACGGATATGTAACCAGCTTTAATCTCAATGGGGAATTGACCTTTGTTCATTGTAGTAAGGATGAGGTAGCCTTGATTAAGATTGAAGATTACAAGGCTGTTGTAAAAGACACTGTCCCATTCGAATACAATGCTAATTTTAGCTTTTCTAATTGGCTGTCCCACGATGGTGAATACACCTTTTTAAGAGTGATGGATGGCGTACATTATGTGGTAAAATATAATGGGACCTTCGTTAAGAAAATCACCTTAGATGATTACGATTTTCAAGATAATCAAAAGCCGATTGTTCTCAAGCACCTGAATTATGCTTGTAAAATTGACGGGAAGTTTATTTATTCTTCCTATGATCAACCCAATATATTTCTAGAGTTTGATGAGGAGAATTTTCGCTTGAAACAGGTCGATACACATGCCTACAAAGGTGATGATATTTTGCATTGGGAAGGAACAAGTGATAAATATTTGTACACTTACGCGCTAATCAAAGAAGGAGCTGAGTTTAAGGTTATCAATAAGAACACTTTTAAGATTGAAGAATCCTTTCAAACAGACGGTTTTCACGTGATTGCAGGTCGCGACCTGAATAAAGAAGTGGTACTTCTCTACGAAAATTCTGTCGATCGGATATTATTCAATCAAAATAAGATAGAAACCTATCTAAAAGGAGAAAGTATTCGAGCTATGTTGGAGATTTCAGAAGACCTATACTTGATTTCTACCGATAATAAAGGAATTTTCGAGTTGAATACACGAACGGGTGAAACCAAGAAAATAAAATTCACCTACAAAGGGAAAGAAGTATTTATTACCGAGCCTAGAGAGATTATCAAGACTTCTGAGGGTTATATATTTAATGACACGAGTAACTTATATGAGGTAAATTCAAATTATCAAGTTAAGAGAGTACACAACCATCCATTATGGTTAGAAGAAACGATTCAGGTGGGTGATAAGATATTTAAAGGCGGTGTTCATCACCTCGGAATGCTCGCTTTTGATATGCAAACTAAAACATATGACTGGTTGGAAGACTATACCTTTCAAACTAGGGAGTTTGCTACAAATGGAACGGATCTTTATATCGTATCTGTAGATAAAGGGTTTTTTATCTATCAAAATGGAACTTTTTCGAATTTACTGCCAGAGAATGAGGTAGCTACGAACTTACTTTCCATATTTTACAGTGAATTGTACGGTGTCCTAATATCGACCAAGCAAGGGAAAATTTATGCATTTGATTTGGAAAAGCAAGAATTTGAATTGTTTTACGAAGATAAGTTGAAGGCCTCTATAGTTGGTATGATTCTCGATGATTCAAAGGTGCTGTGGCTAAATACTTATGCCGGAATTGTATCCTTCAACCCAGAAACAAAACAGGAAAAACGGTATACCAAAAAAGACGGAATTTATGAATTAGAGGGCAATCGATATAGCACCTATAAAGACTCTAAAGGAAATCTTTTCATTGGTAGTTTTAAGGGATTGAGCGTTTTTAACCCACAGGAACTTACAGTTTCCGAGAAAGATGTAAACCTTCAATTTTCCGAACTTTCATTTTATAATAAAGACAATAAAGAATGGACGACCCATCGAGACTTAAACTACATTAAGTCTCAAAACGAAATTACGCTACCTTCCTTTAACCAAAGGTTTAGTGCGAAGGTTTCGTTATTGGATATTGTCAATCATAAGAACTTCAAATATCGCTACCGATTAAACAATGATGCGGAAAAAGAAAATTCAGATTGGAGTTCTTTATTCCTGGAAAATGAGATTGTATTCTCCAACCTGTCTGCAGGAAATTATACATTACAAGTAGAAGCGCTAACTGCCATCAACCAGAACCAGAGCAATCTGTTGGAAATGAAAATCGTTTCCGAGAAAATTTTCTATCGGACGTGGTGGTTTACCATCCTTGTTTTGCTTTCTATAATTTCATTTTTTGGCTACTTATTTTATCAATTTAAGTCAAAGCAACGATTGTACGCTGCAAACCAAATCGCAATGAATGAGGCGAAGATTAAGGAGGCTATGATGTTGGAAATTCATCACCGAATCAAGAACAACTTGCAAGTAGTTTCGGGCTTATTAAGTATTCAAGCATTTAACAGCAACAACCCTGAGTTGAAATCCAAATTAAAAGATAGTCAGGGAAGAATTGAGTCGATCGCCGGAATTCATAACATTTTATACAAAGGAGATAGTCAAGAAGATGTCCTGGTGGAAGAATATTTCAATGATATCATTACTTATAATAAAACACTTTTTACGATTCCTGTTGTATATGTTTTAGATATTCATGAGGTGACGCTTTCTATGGATAAGGCAATTCCCCTCGCCTTAACATTAAACGAGTTAATTAATAATTCTCATAAACATGCTTTTCAAAATACGGATGAACCAAGGATAACGGTGAGCTTTAAAAAAGACAAAGATGACTTGATTTTTGATTACCAAGACAATGGGCAGTTCAAAGTAAATTCGGAGGAAAGAGTCTCCATGGGGATGAAGATTATCAATATGATGATTAGTCAGTTGAAAGGGGAAGTCGAATTTTTGACCGACAAGAGTTTTCGCATCAAGATTAGAATCAAACTTAGTAAATAGCAGTAACTTTTAAATAAAATCAGGCCAACAAACATGAAATCTTATCGAGTTTATATTTTAGAAGACGAGTTTATTACGCAAGAAGTTATCAAGCAGACCTTGGAATCCTTGGGTTGTATTGTTTGCGGAATGAATTCAAATGCAGAAAAAGCTTTAGCAGAAATTCAATCATTACAACCGGACTTGGCCTTTTTAGACATTCGTGTGGATGGTGATAAATCTGGAATCTGGTTAGGAAATCAATTGGAAATGCCATTCATTTACCTAACAGCATTTACCGATGAGAAGAACATTAGAGATGCTGTTCGAACCAACCCAATTAGCTATGTCAACAAACCATTCAAAGAAAAAGACTTGATGATTGCACTTGAGTTGGCAAAAAGTAAACTTGAGGAAACCAAAGAGTTAATGGTGAAGGATAAAAACGTTACAGTGAAGCTCAAGCTGAATAATATACTATTTGCTAAGAAAGAAGACCATTATTTGGTGCTTCATACCGAAAAGGGCAATAAATTGATTCGATCTACGGTTCAAGAATTCCTTGAAAATGTGAACGAAGATTTTATCCAAGTGCATCGATCCTTTATTGTCAATAAAAAATTTGTGTCTGGCATTTCTAGTAAAATGGTGAAGGTACTTGACCATGAGATCCCAATTTCGCAATCCTTTTTAAAGTCCGTAAAAACGAAATTGATTTAAAATTCTCCTTGAATTTTGTAGTTTTTTTACATGAAACTGCTCCATTCACGACAAAAAAGATGTTATTCACGACATTTTTTTTTCTATTCCTAAGTTCTGTCTTAATTTTCTTTTGAAAAGAAAAAGTCTCATTGACTCAAAACCAAAATTTCCTAAAGAAACCAAAACTGTGAATTGGGAAAAGCTATGAGGAAAAAGATTAATGTACCAGACTGTGGCCTAACGAACTTAGTTGCTGCAGTTTGACGTGCATTATAAGAAAGAAAGTATACTAACCTTGTTATGTTGATTATAATTATAGCGGGGGCTACAAAACGTAACATCTTAGAATTTAAGCGAATTGGTTAGTAAAAAGTCCGAACAAAATGTTCGGACTTTTGTTTTTACAATGAAATTGTATTCCTTGTTGTTATGAATCTTCAAAAAAGAGAATTATATGTTTTTCAATTGTACCGGTAAGGTGTATACGGTTCTAGCTTTCAGTTTTCCAGAATCTAGTTTCTTGTTATGAAGTGTTCTCTTTACAAAGTTTTTAAACTCGCGATTTTCAGAATTTACCGAAATAACAATCATTTGGTTTTCGTCATTTACGGTAAATATAATTTCTGCGGTTGATGCTTCGTCAATTTCAAAATTAGCAGGACTGCCTAATATTGAAATAATCTCGGCACGTAGGTTTAGGTTTCGAGAGTCTTTGATAGGATCATTTGTTTCTGTGGCAAATGATGAAATGGTCGCAAAACAGATTGCGAAAACGGCAATGATTGATTTTAAATTTTTCATAGTGAATTGATAATTAAATGAAACGTGTTTATAATAAAAACGGTCAATTTTTTAAAAATGTTACTAGGAAGGATCGCAGTCAAGCTAAATTATCGGGTCTGATGGACCCAATGAAAATCATCGAAATAGCCTATTTTATTGGTTTTCTTTCAATTTTACAGGTGAAAGAAAGATTTTTCAAAAAAGTCATGGTATTAACAACGACGGGGTACGTTTTGGATCTTTTTCACTCAAAATCTCCAATGAGCAAGCTCAAGAAATTTCTCATAAAAAAAGCCTAAACATATCGTTTAGGCTTTCATCTGTACAGAAGGCGGGACTTATCTTCGATGAGTCCCGAAATGTCATTTTGAGAAAGCCTATCACTTTCAGTGATTGTCTTCTTTTTATTCAAAATTTCCCATGAGCAAGCTCAAGAAATTTCTCATAAAAAAAAGCCTAAACATATCGTTTAGGCTTTCATCTGTACAGAAGGCGGGACTTA
>CAYFJL010000216.1:5216-5406 GCA_964343335.1 uncultured Polaribacter sp.
TCTTCGATGAGTCCCGCTAAGTCATTTTGAGAAAAACCATTAACCGATGGTAAATGATTTTTTTATTGTCCAAACTCTTAAGAACAAGTTCTCGAGTTTTACCAATAAAAAAACCCAAACAGTTTTGTTTGGGTTTTTCATCTGTACAGAAGGCGGGACTTGAACCCGCACGGACATTACTGTCCACTGG
>CAYFJL010000217.1:0-5398 GCA_964343335.1 uncultured Polaribacter sp.
AGGGTCGTTTGGGCCATGGTTTTATTTCATACGAAAAGCATGCTTGAGTTGATTCAGACATGCTTTTAGTTGATTACTACAAAAATACGGAATATTATATCTTTATTTCTTCAAGGATTTCGTTTGATAATTCGTTCCCTTCATTGTCGATGGTAATGAACCAAACATTGGTGGTACAGGTACGATTTAGTACATCTCTAGAAGTACATTGTTGAATGGTTCCTTTAATGATGAATCCGCCTTCAACTTCCTCAGCACTGTAGCCGTAATCGTTGTTGAATTTACCATAGGTCTTTTGCCAAAGTTGCTTTCCTTTCTTGTCTACTTTAATCACATACATATCGTAATTCCCCACACCGTATGAACTGGTGGAACCAATAATCAAGTAACCGTCTTTCGTTTCTAGAATAGAGCTTGCTTTATCATAGCTAGATCCACCATAGATTTTCGACCAGATTTCATTTCCATTGGGAAGGTTTTTGGTCAATAAAATTTTAGAGCCTTTGCCTCTTTTCGCACCAATGGTTGTTACTTGAATAGATCCTCCTTGGGTTTCAATTTTGGGCTGAAACTTCAGGTTGGTTTTTTTGGTAAATTTCGAATTCACAACCCTGTTCGTGGTTAGCAAGAAGCCTACGACCCGATCAAAATGGTCTCGTTCAACTTTTAAAATGTAATCGGAAATCAATAATTCGTTTCGATTAAGAGCTTCCACTTCATACTTTTTAGATCTTCGAGGAAGACTAACCATGAGTTGATTTTCCTTGTTCAATTTTAAGGTAAAGTCAATGTCCAATTCGCTACTTGTATATTTTCCTTCAAAGCTTTCCAAGTCATTTTGAGTTGCCATCTCATATGGCAATTTCGCATACCTAATTGTTTTTCCAGAAGGATAAAAAAGAATGACTTCGTCATCATAAAATCCGAATCTTGTTTTTGAATTGTTTGTTTGCTTGTAGATGTGATTGCTTTCATGCACGAGTTCAATCGGTCTATTATTAGCATTTTTCCACAATAAAATATCGTCCTTGGCTTCAATTCGAATCAAGTAATTGTTCGGAGAAAGGTATTGACCAACCACCTGATTGACTTCCGTTAACCCTGAGTTTTCACTCATTTTGGTGGCATAGTTATCGTTAGCTTCTTTTTCCGATAGAAATACTTTTGCCACTTCATCAGCGATAAAACCACTCCACAATCGACTGTTGTTGCTCATCACAAATACCGAAAGTTTTTCCTCTGGAAAGCGAACCGTTTGGGCATGGTAGGACCCCGTGGCCCCTGAATGATGCACTGCTGTTCGATTCAAACGATCTTCCAGTTCGAGTCCGAATCCGTAAGTTTTTATTTCGCTATTTGCAATGGGTTTTTGACTATCAATTAAAAGGATGTTGTTGTTAAATTTCGCATTTTGGATGGCTTGCTCAAAAATCATTTGATCTTTGATGGTTGTGAATAGAAATCCGTCGCCATACAAATTGGTAATCATGGGATATTCTTGCCAAACACCATCGCCCCAATCAGAATATGGCTCAGCTTGATTTGGAATCACATACATGTAATCTTCTAAAAATTGAGTTTCCTTCATGCCCAAATTCGAGAAAAACTCCTTGGAATAGGGATGGAATTTCTTCCCGGTGACTTTGGCAATAATCTTGGTCAATAGGATGTATCCTGAATTGCTATATAATTTTCTAGACCCTGGTGTAAAGGCTAAATCCTCTTGTTTTTCGAGTAATTCAAAAGCATCATCATTGTCAAGACCTTCACGTCTCCACCATGGATTTTGCTGAATGCTCATTAAATCATATACATCGCGAATACCGCTCGTGTGATTGATTAAATGTCGCACCAAAATCATTTCTTTCACCTTTGGATATAAGCTTGGTAAGTACATTCGGATGTCATCATCAAGACTTAGTTTCTCTTCCAACGACAACTGCAACACCATGAGTGCTGTAAATTGTTTGGCTACTGAGGCAATGTTTGATTTTGTATTGATTTTGGCCGGAACTTGATGCTGCAAATTGGCAAGTCCTCTGCTTTTTTGATAAATGATTTTGCCGTCTTTAACAACCCCTATAAACAAGGCCGGATCATTGGCTTTTAATTTGGATTCTAAAATAGCATCAACCTTTTTGATGTCTTCAGATTGACCAATCATAGACAAAGTAAAAAATGCTACAACGAGGGTGATAAGTGATTTCATGAGTTATTAATTTGATGACAAAAGTGTATCAATAACTCGTGCGAATCGCCCCAAATCTCGATTTGAGACCTTTTTAACAGGCACTTAACTTGGGCTTACAAACTGTCAATGTACTCTTTTGGTGATAATCCGGTGTTCTTTTTAAATGCTCGATTGAAGGTTGCTTTACTGTTAAATCCGCAGTCATAGGCGAGTCCGAGTAAGGTAGATTGTCGATGTTCATCGTTTTGAATCTTCTCTTTCAAAGCTTCAATGCGATGGTGGTTGATAAAATCATTGAAGTTCATATCGAATCCGGAGTTGACAACGGTAGAAATGGTTTTTGTAGTGACCTGAAGCTCTTTTGAAAGATCTGATAAAGTGAGTTTCGGATTTTCAAAAATTCGTTTGGTATGAATCAATTCTAAGATTTCATTTTTCCATTTTTCGATGTCCTTTTCTTCAGCACTGTTTTCCGATTCATTTTTTTCGATTTCAATTTCTTCAAAAACATCGACTTCAGGATCATTCATGTCTGACAAAGTCGACACTCGAACTGCATTGGCGTAGCCATTAATAGAGATGTAGTAAAAGACAAAGGAGAACGAGATGTAATGCCAAAATTGTCCGCCAAATTCCCGCCATACATCATTGGTAAAAAAGAAAACACCTCGTAAAATGAGTATCACTAAAAAGGCAAACAGGAAGTTCTGAATCCATTTAAATAAAATCGATTCAGCGAAACTTACTTTATCAAAAACCAATTTTTTATAGTTCCCGTAGTAGCGAAGGCTCATGATCAGGTAATAGACCATTGATATAAATCCGCAGACTTGATACCAAGTCGACAAGTCTTTATCGCGACCATCGGCATAGAAGTAATATTCGTCAAGCACTAATTTATCGGTCACAAAGACCACCAAACTATAGAGCATATAAAGTATGGCAGGAAGAAAGTGAATGAGGTCTATCCTTTTCAATTGAAAATTGATATTCAGCAGACTTTGGGTATAACAATAAATCACAGGACCAATCAATAAGACTTGCATAAAAGGCACAAAAAACAGGATGTCACGAGTGGTTCCGTTGGAATACCAGCCCGCATAGCCCAGCATGTAAGGCGCCAAATACATGGAATATAGAAAGAGCAGTAAGCTCAGCCATCGATGTGATGCACGCTGTTGAATCATTCCTTTTCTTAGCAATAGAATAGAAAACATCAACCCGTGTAAAAAGAAGATGAGCAACGGAGCACTTTTCCCATTAAAGTAAAAGGTGAAGTCCATCGATTGTTGATTGAAGATCAAAAATAATGTTTTATCAATACAAAGGGATATTTGAAGCAATTGATGTGGAATCAAGTTAAATTTTAAAAGCATTCTGTATCTTGGTCATAAAAATTGCTAACCATTAAATACCAAACTTTTTATGGCATCTCATAACGAATTGGGGGCGCTAGGAGAAGCCATTTCCCAAGAATATTTAATTGCCAATCAGTATAAAATTCTCGAAAAAAATTACCGCTATCAAAAAGCCGAAGTAGACCTTATTGCCTTTAAAGACGGTACATTGGCTGCGATTGAAGTGAAAACTAGAACCAGTGATTTCTTCGGTGATCCACAGGACTTTGTAAGTGCGAAAAAGATAAAATTATTGGTTTCTGCTATAGATCATTACGTGATAGAGAATGACTTAAACGTAGAGGTTCGCTTCGACATTATTGCGGTCATTAAAAATGAATCGGAAACAAGAATTGAACACTTAGAAAATGCCTTTCTCTACTATTAATTGCCGTTTAAATAGGACTTAACGTCTTTGATCGCGTCTGGTTTGGCAATAATGGTTTTGTTTTTGTCTAACACAAAATAACTTGGCGTTGCATTTACTTGATAGGTGCGCGCAGTTTTGTTCTGCCATTTGTTTAATCCCAAGACATGGTGCCAACCTGAAAGTGTTTTTTTGTAAGAATCCCAACCATAGCTATCATTTTCCAAGGCAAAAGCAACCACTTTAGTATTGGGTTTGGATTGCATGAAGGTGTATAATTCTGGGATTTCTCGCAAACAGTGCGAACAAGTAGTACTGTAAAATACCAAGATGTATTGTTCTCCATCATTTAGTTTGTGAAGGCTTTGAGTAGCGCCATTTTCTTGCCAAGCAAAATTGGGAGCTTTTCGACCAACTTCCCCAGCCAAGGCCGATACTTTTTCAATGATGTAATTTTGATCTTGTAAGTTGGCAGGTAATTTTTTGTAGAAATTATCCAACAGGTAATCCATCAAAAACACATTTTTAGCGGCTTGAAACTGATCTCCTAAAAACTCAATAATCTCTTTTTTATAGGCTAGATTGGTGATTTTGTCAAGTACTTCTTTGGTCGATTTTTTAAACAGTTCTCGCTGAATTTTAGGATTTTCGGAATAGTTCAAATAGAAGATATAATCAAGAATTCGATCTGTAATAAACGATGAGTTGATCAGCGTTTGATCTGAAAAATCAATGGCATCAAAGAAAGACTTCTTGATATGACTCATATAAGGGTCAACCTCTTTAAAAATTGTATCGCTATTATTTCGAACGGTTGCCTTGATAAAAGGAGCGATGTACATATTTTCAGTGGCCTTCACAAAACCACTATGAATGGAGTCGAGCTGCTTTTTTTTCGATTGATAGGCTTTGCTCAAATCGGCATTTGGATTCTGAATGGCAGCCACTTGCAATGAATCTAAGCTTTGCTGTAGTGGTGATATGCTGTTGATGTAGTTCTTGTAGTATTGATTCTCTTTTGATTCGGTAAATACCACCGTCTCGTTCGGATAATCTGGATTATATACGAAGGATACATTCTCATTATTGAAGAAAAAATCGACAAAGGTGGCGCCTTCCAAACGGTAGGTGGCTCTATAATAACCCGCTTTTGTATTTTTTGGTAAGGTAAAGGAAAATGATCCAACAGCTTTTTTCTTGTTGCCAACCAGGATAGAATCTACTGAAATGCTAGTATTGTTCACAAAAACTTGTTTTGCACCTTCAATTCGGTACAAGATGACCCAATCAGATTCCAAAGCCGGATTCATTTTACCTGAAACCTTGTATTGCGCATGGGTTGCAATTGAACACAGTAAAAAGAAAAAAAGAAATCGTCTCATAAAATTGATTCTATTCAGTGTTAGTCAAGAAGCGTACCAAATTAACCAATTCTATTACAAA
>CAYFJL010000218.1:0-5387 GCA_964343335.1 uncultured Polaribacter sp.
ATCCCCGATTTAAAGACAGCGCTATTTCCATTCAAGATTTCATGCGTTGGATTCAATCGGATAATGATGCTACCTATTATATCGATGAAGAGAATGATGTTCGTGAAAAATTCTATCCAACCAACAAGATTCGAATTCCAGTTAACAAAGAGAATGTATTAAAAAGTGGCATTGTAGCGCAAAAGGATGCCGATAAAATTGTTGATTATATCGATATTGAAATCGATGATAGAGGAATTACCAAGAATCGAATTTTAATGCTCGACATCTTAGCGAATTTCGATTGGAAACAACCGATATACTATACTGGTGGAGCCAATGCAGAAGATGAATATATCTGGATGAAAGACTGGTTGCAATTGGACGGTGTTGCCTTCAAATTGGTTCCAATTCGAACTCCGACCAAGATGTATAACGAAGAAGGAAAAGTGGTTCGTGAGTTGACCTTGTTCGACATTGGAAGAATTGATCCTGAGAAGATGGAGAAAAACCTGATGGAACTCGATTGGGGGAACATCAATGATGGTAAAATCTATTTGGATGAACAAACCAAAAGAAATACAATCTCTTTAAGAAATAGTTTTCAACGATTAGCGGAAGCATATGCCGTTGAAGGCGATACCATCAAAGCAAAAGAGATGTTGGATTTCTCCATCGAGAAAATGCCAATAAAAGACTTTGATCATTATACGCTTTCAGTAGGTTATCCAGAGATGTATTATCAATTAGGAGCCCAAAAAGAAGCTAGAGAAACCGCTGAAACCTTATTGAAATTATTCGGTGAAAAAGCTCTTTGGTTGAGTACATTCTCCCGCGATTTCACGGAGATCATTATTGACGAAATAGATACTACCTTGTATATCTACAACTCCATTTTAAGCGACATTAAGAAATACGATGACAAAGCTTACTTTGAATCTAAACAAGAAGAATTTACAAAGATTATGAAGCTATTCAGTCATCTGATTGAAGAATAAAAAAAAGCTCCTGAAAAGGAGCTTTTTTTATACATATTGTTGTACGAGTCCAATGAGCGTATTGGCATCTTGGTAACCGGTTTGGCGCCATTTCATTTCCCCGTTTTTATAGATCATGAATGTCGGATTTCCCTTCACGCGCAGCGCATCGGCAAGAATTTCATTCTTATCAATATCAATCTTAATCACTTTAGCAGTAGTGCCCAAGGCAGCGGCAACATCACGTAAGGTATCCACACTATTCTCAGCTCCATCCCAATCGGAATAGAAGTCGATTAAAACAGGTTTGTTCACATTAATTATTTCACCAAACTTGGCCATAAAATTTCCTACTTGACGTTTGAGCGCAATCCGAAAATCAGACTGCTCTTATACAAATATAAAAATTTTACCGAAATAGACTGATTATCAGGCTTTTTTCAATTCTATCACTGAAATCTCAGGCCAAATCCCAACCCGACCCGGAAAGGCATGATATCCAAATCCGCGGTTGACATTGATGTATCTCCCGAATTCTTCGTACAAACCAGCCCATTGTTTGTAAACATATTTTGAAGGACTCCATTTGATAATCCCTGGAATCTCAATTCCCATTTGAAGTCCGTGGGTATGACCACTCAAGGTCAAGTGGTAATTGAAATCATCCTTCTTCACTTTGTATTCCCAATGGCTAGGATCATGGCTCATTAAGATTTTAAAATCGTCTTTATGAACCTGAGCTGAAGCTTTTTGCAAGTCGCCTTTTTGATTGAAACCTCTTCCCCAGTTTTCAACGCCTAATAAAGCAATTTTATCATCTCCCTTTGTTAAATATCGGTGTTCATCCAATAATAAATCGAATCCGATTTTCTGATGAATTCCTTTGACATCCTCAAAATTCTGAATCTTGGCTTCTTTGCTTTCCCAATTCATATAATCACCATAATCGTGATTTCCTAAAATGGAATACTTTCCTTCTTTCGCTTCTAATTTGGAGAAAACATCAATCCATTCATCCATTTCATCTGCCTTATTATTCACGATATCTCCGGTAAATAAAATCACATCTGAATTCTGTTGATTGATCAAATCTACACCATATTGAATCTTCTCTTTGTTGGTAAAACTACCTGAATGAATATCGGAGATCTGGGTAATGGTAAATCCGTCAAAAGCATCAGGTAAATCTTTAAAACTGAGTTGATATTTCAACACTTTGAAATTGTATTTCCCTTGGGTGATTCCGTATATAAAAGAGGAAAAGGGAATAGCAGCCAGTAAAAGAGCCAACTGTGAAACAAATTTGCGTCTTCCCGGAATGGGTAGCGTTTCTGTTCTAGCAAATGCAGAAAATCCTTTGACAGCCAGTCGGTAAATATCCTCACCTAGCAATACGAAGATAATCACCAATTTAGGCAACAATACGGTTAGTAAAAGTCCGAAGGTGAGTTGTCCTTGAGGTGTTTGCCCTTGACTTCTATTGTAGCTAAGCATGGTATAGAAAAAGTAGATGTAAACACCAATGCTCAATGCTAAGAATCCATAGCGAACCATCTTATTTTTTGAAACCGTCTTAAAAGCTTGAAAAGAATAAAACTCAACAGCAACTATGAGTACTGATAGAATTAGTAAAGGAACAATCCAACGTGACATGTGGTCTAAATTTGAGTTGGTAAAGATAGCCTGAATTAACAGATTCAATTTTAACTTCCTGTTAAAGTTTCGTAGCTTTAGAAACTCTAAAAAACTTCACATGTCTGATTCAAAACGCCTTTTTTTAGTTGACGCTTATGCCCTGATTTTCAGAGGATATTATGCATTCATCAAGAATCCAAGAATCAATAGCAAAGGACTAGACACCTCTGCCATTATGGGATTTATGAACTCTTTGCTCGATGTGATCAAAAGAGAAAGACCAGATCATTTGGCGGTTTGTTTTGACAAAGGTGGAAGTGCAGATCGGGTTGAAATGTTTGAAGCCTACAAGGCGAACCGACAAGAAACTCCGGAAGCCATCAAAATTGCAGTTCCGTACATTGAGGAGATCTTAAGAGCCATGCACATCCCGATTATGGTGAAGGAAGGATACGAAGCTGACGATATTATTGGAACGCTTTCGAGACAAGCTGAAAATGAAGGTTTCACAACCTATATGGTGACTCCTGATAAGGATTTTGCCCAGTTGGTAACCGATAAAACCTTTATGTACAAACCTCGTTTTGGGGGTGGATATGATATCTGGGGAATTCCTGAGGTAAAGGATAAATTTGGTGTAGAGCGACCAGAACAAGTGATCGACTTTTTAGGGATGATGGGAGATGCCTCCGACAACATTCCAGGATTGCCAGGTGTCGGTGAAAAGACGGCCAAGAAGTTCTTGGCTCAATTCGGCTCCATGGAAGGTCTTCTTGAAAACACCGATCAATTGAAGGGGAAGATGAAAGAAAAGGTAGAAGCCAATGGGGAACTGGGTCTTCTTTCCAAAAAACTGGCGACCATCATGTTGGATGTGCCAGTTACTTTTGATGCCAATGATTTTACCCTAGACCAACCCGATACCGATAAGGTAAAAGAATTGTTCAACGAGCTTGAATTCAGACAGCTGTTGACCAATTTTCTAAAAACCTTTAGTACGGAAACCACAACACAAAGCCAAAATACAGCTACCACAAAAAGTACCAGCGCGGCTTCTCCTACGGCTAGCTCAGGCTCAGGCGGACAGTTTGACTTATTTGCAGCGCCAGGCTCTGGAAATGTAAGTACTGATGAAGGCCGATTAAAAGACATCAAAAATACAGATCACTTTTACCAACACGTCCATACGCCATTGGCCCGAAAAATCCTATTGCAACAATTATTGCAGCAATCTTCGGTTTGTTTCGATACCGAAACCACCGGATTGAAAGCCTTGGAAGTTGAATTAATCGGAATTGCTTTTTCATGGGAAAAAGGAAAAGGATATTATGTTTCTTTCCCCGAAGATCAGGAGGAAACACAGACCCTCTTGGAAGAATTTATTCCTTTTTTCAATTCTGAAAGCATTGAGAAAGTAGGTCATAATTTGAAATACGACATCAAAGTATTGTCCAACTACAATATCACCGTAAACGGACCGCTTTTTGACACCATGATTGCTCATTATTTGATCAATCCAGATATGCGTCACAACATGGATGTCCTTTCGGAAACCTATTTGAATTACAAACCTGTTTCCATTACCGAACTCATTGGAAAAAAAGGTAAAAATCAACTTTCAATGAGGGTAGTCCCAGTAAATGATCAAACGGAATATGCAGTTGAGGATGCTGATATTACCTTTCAATTGAAAGAACATTTTACCAAAGAACTAGAAAGTGGTCATCTCACCGAACTCTTTTCTAAGGTTGAAATTCCACTTGTATCCGTGCTAACAGCCATGGAAATTGAGGGAATTAAAATCAATACAGAATTCTTAAATGGTCTTTCAACAGAATTAACCAAAGACATCGAAGGTTTGGAAAGCGCTATTTATGAGCAGGCAGGAGAGACTTTTAATATTGCTTCTCCAAAACAATTGGGTCCTATTTTATTCGAAAAACTGAAGTTAGTAGATAAGCCAAAAAAGACCAAAACAGGACAATATTCAACGGCTGAAGACGTGCTTTCTTATTTAGCAAAAGATCATCAAATTGTAAGTGATATTCTGCAATTCAGACAGTACAAAAAACTTCAGAGCACCTATGTTGATGCCCTTCCGAATGAAATCAATCCAAAGACCCATAGAATTCATACCGTATATGCACAGGCAGTTGCAGCCACAGGGCGATTAAGTTCCAACAATCCGAATCTACAGAACATCCCAATCCGAACCAAAAGAGGTCGTGAAGTTCGAAAGGCTTTCATCCCAAGAAGCGAAGATTATGTATTGTTAGCCGCCGATTACAGTCAGATAGAATTACGAATTATTGCTGCGCTAAGTGAAGAGGAGAACATGATTTCAGCTTTTCAAAATGGAGAAGATATTCATGCTTCAACGGCTGCGAAAGTATTTAATGTTGCTCTTGAAGACGTAACTCGTGAACAACGAAGCAATGCAAAAACAGTGAACTTCGGAATCATTTATGGGGTCTCTGCCTTTGGATTGAGCAATCAAACAGATCTTAGCCGAAGTGAGGCCAAGGAATTGATTGACACCTATTATGAAACCTATCCGAAGTTAAAGGCCTATATGGCAAATCAAATCAATTTTGCCAGAGAAAATGGCTATGTCGAAACCGTCTTAAAACGACGTCGATATTTAAAAGACATCAACTCTCGAAATGCAGTGGTAAGAGGTGCCGCAGAGCGAAATGCGGTGAACGCGCCAATTCAAGGATCAGCAGCCGATATCATCAAATTGGCCATGATTAACATTCATAAAAAATTAGCCGAAGGTCAGTTTAAAAGTAAAAT
>CAYFJL010000219.1:0-5387 GCA_964343335.1 uncultured Polaribacter sp.
TAGGTTAATAAATACTCCTACAAAAATACGACTTACTCGGCTTTAAAATATGAGAATTGTCATAAAAAAAAGACATCCTATTGGATGCCTCTTTTTTACTTATGTAATGTGATAATTATCTAAAGCTAAATGCTACACCTGCTGTAATCGAATTAAAGTCCTGAAGCGTATAATCAGCAAAAATCTTGAAGAATCCTAGACTTAAGCGAGCTCCGACTGTAGTTCTGAATCCACTTGCATCGAAATCAAGATTCCTAGGAACTCCCAATTGACGCGTTACGGTATCGTTTGGTGCAGGTAAACCTGTTTGATATGTTCCTGTAAAGGTACCAGTCATATCATAGGAAGCACTTCCTGAGTTGTATCCGAAACCTCCATAAACATTAAAAATTGGGAAATTTAATGAAGCCAATGCTTGTACTGTAAAGGCATTCAAGCTAAAAGAGGTTGCTGCATTTTGAACTGAAAAATCCCCTGTTTGATCTTCAATGGCATAATTTACATCCATGGTGGTATAGGCTGCCAAAAGAGAAACATGTAGCGGTGTTTTTTCCAATGGACCAAACCAACTAGTGATTTCTTTCTTAAGTCCAAGTCCTAACATCTCAACAGAGCCGTCATCTTCACCAATATTCAATTTTGGTACAAAACGAACCATGGCATCCATTTTCCAAGGCAATCCAACAGTAATTTGTGCCACTGGCGCCGGAACGGCATTCAAGGGTAAATCATCTTTCACACCCCCTGGCATGTCGAAGTTTGCACTTACGGCTTGTCCATTGATGGTGGTATTTACTGTCATCATCGTGGTGTTGTTTGGTCCGCCAAAGGTTGAGGCTGTAGATGATGTTGAACTTACTGAAGTCAAACCCAATGCTCCGATGTTAAAAAGCTCTCTTTCGGAAGGGATTGTCGAAGCACTAACTCCGATGGAGATATCAAAACCTAATGTTTTGTGAACCTTTGCCGTGTGTGCCCATCCGTTATTCATACTATTGATGAAACCTTCCATGCCTGGAGCGAAATACGCTTGTAAAAGTTTTTGAGAGTCGGCCACATCAGCTAAAAGAATGTTTTCGAATCCGTCTTGCGCTTTTACCGAAAATACGGATGAAAAAACGAGTGTTGTGAGTAAAATGTACTTTTTCATTTTTTATAGAATTATTTGTTGATGGTACGAATTTAACAAAAAAATACACACTCCAATGGAAGAAGTGTGTATTAAATATTCTGTTATTAAGCGACTTAGGCGTCTATATTCGCATATTTTGCGTTGCGTTCAATGAAGTCTCTACGTGGTGGAACTTCATCCCCCATCAACATAGAGAAGACACGATCTGCTTCGGTCATATTGTCAATAGTTACTTGACGCAAGGTTCTAAACTCTGGGTTCATCGTGGTATCCCATAATTGCTCGGCGTTCATCTCTCCAAGACCTTTGTATCGCTGGATGGTAACACCACCGCCCATGTTTTGAGCAATCATATCACGTTGGTTGTCATCCCAAGCATATTCTCTCTTTTGACCTTTTTTCACGAGGTATAAAGGCGGAGTAGCAATGTATACATAACCTTGCT
Source organism: uncultured Polaribacter sp. (assembly GCA_964343335.1). Classification (GTDB taxonomy): domain Bacteria; phylum Bacteroidota; class Bacteroidia; order Flavobacteriales; family Flavobacteriaceae; genus Polaribacter. The sequence continues at coordinate 1,578 of CAYFJL010000219.1, forward strand.
CAATCATTTCTCTCATATATCTAAAGAAGAACGTCAAGATTAGTGTTGCAATGTGCGAACCATCAACATCGGCATCACACATAATCACTACTTTATGATAACGAACCTTCGACAAGTTTAAAGCTCTTGGATCTTCCTCTGTTCCAATAGATACCCCTAATGCGGTAAACATGTTTTTGATCTCTTCATTTTCAAAAACCTTATGTTGCATGGCTTTTTCAACGTTCAAAATTTTACCTCTTAATGGTAATATCGCTTGGAAGTTTCGGTCTCGTCCTTGTTTTGCAGTACCACCCGCCGAGTCACCCTCAACTAAGAAGATTTCACATAAAGCAGGATCCGTTTCTGAACAATCAGATAATTTACCAGGTAAACCTCCAATGCTCATCACGGTTTTACGTTGCACCATTTCACGTGCTTTACGAGCGGCGTGACGCGCCTGAGCGGCTAAAATTACTTTCTGTACGATGGTTTTAGCATCATTCGGATTTTCCTCTAAGTAATCGGTCAACATTTCAGCAACCGCCTGAGAAACTGCCGAACTCACTTCGCGGTTTCCTAATTTGGTTTTGGTTTGACCCTCAAATTGTGGCTCTCCTACCTTTACAGAAACAATGGCAGTAAGACCTTCTCTAAAGTCATCCCCAGAAATCTCAAACTTTACATTTTTTAATAATCCCGAATCATCAGCATACTTTTTCAAAGTATGCGTCAATCCTCTTCGGAAACCAGATAAATGCGTACCACCTTCGTGCGTATTGATATTGTTTACATAGGAATGTAAATTTTCTGCATAGGAATCATTGTAAATCATGGCTACTTCTACTGGAGTTCCATTCTTTTCACCTTCCATGGCAATTACATGCCCAATGATTGGATTTCTAGTACTATCTAGGTAACGAACAAATTCTGAAAGACCTTCGGTACTGTAGAAAATTTCATGGATGAATTCACCCTCATCATCTTTTCTACGTTTGTCAGTTAAAGTGATGGTGATTCCCTTGTTCAGGTATGCTAATTCACGCATTCTTGTGGCAAGGGTGTCGTAATTATATTCGGTTGTCTGCTGGAAAATAGTGGTATCTGGTAAAAAAGTAACCTCAGTTCCAGTGGTATCAATTTCACCAACGGTTTTAACTGGGTATTGTGTTTTACCTCTAGAATATTCCTGTTGCCAAATTTTACCTTCTCTGTGAACAGTTGCTTTCAAATGTTCTGATAGGGCATTCACACAACTCACACCAACTCCGTGCAATCCACCGGATACCTTATAGGAGTCTTTATCAAATTTACCACCAGCACCAATTTTCGTCATTACCACCTCTAAAGCGGATACCCCTTCTTTTTTATGGAGTCCAACTGGAATCCCACGACCATTATCTTTAACAGTGATCGAATTGTCTTCATTGATGCTTACAGAAATGGTATCACAATGTCCTGCAAGTGCTTCATCGATTGAATTGTCTACTACCTCGTAAACCAAGTGGTGTAATCCTCTTACACCAACATCCCCAATGTACATGGACGGACGCATTCTTACGTGCTCCATTCCCTCCAGCGCCTGAATACTATCGGCTGAATATTGCGGTTTGTTTTGTTCGCTCATAAATTAGTTTTGAGTAATTGAATTTATCATAAAAAACCGTCTTTAAAAAAGACGGATACACTATACTCAAAGTTACAATTTTTTAATGCAAAACAAACGATTTAAAGAGAATTTGTCTGATTTTTATCAACATTTGTTAAAAAGAGAAAATGCCTTAAAACGTCTAAAAATAGCCTTAAATTAAATATTGTGTTTTTTTTCGATGTGAGGCCATGTTGAGAATTTAAATAATCGATTTAAGCCAAAAAAATCGACTTTTTTGAAGAATCGAACTACATCGATTTAGTATAAATATCGCATAAAAAAAGTAGAAATACACTAACATTTGTCACTTTTTAAGGTTGGCTTTTGTCTTAGTTTTGATGCTTGAAATAGCTTACAACTATGAAAAAGTTACTGACTTGGGTATTGGGATTGATGCTTGTAGGAATGGGGGTGACCAAAGCTCAAGAAAAAGAGGAATTCAAACCCAGAATTAACTGGAATGTCAAGGCACAGTTTTGGTTGCGTTTTTCTGAATTGAATGAGGGGTCAATTGTCAATAATGAGTTGACTAGTTCTTATTCGGATTTATCCATGCGAAGACTTAGAATTCCAATTTCTTCTCAAATCACTCCCAAGGTTTTTGTGTACTCGATTTTTGGTGGCAATAATTACAATATCAATGACAAAGACTTTCGAATTCGGATGTTGGATTTATATGTTGAATATGCTTTTGATAAATCATTTGAGGTCGGTATTGGTAAATCGGGTTGGCAAGGTTTGAACCGTTGGAATGTCAGATCCAATACTACCTTAATGGGACTCGATTCTCCTTTATTTACATTAAATACCGTTGGAATAAACGATGATATAGGACGTATATTCGGAGTTTGGTTCAAGGGTCAGTTTGATAAATTCGATTACCGACTTACGTTGAACAAACCCTATTTAGTCACCAATGCGCCGAATGGAAGAGTGAATTTCGCGAATAACAAACCGCGAGTTCGAGTATCAACCTATGTGAAGTATCAGTTTTTCGAGCATGAATCGAATAAGTCGGCCTATCACGTCGGGACTTACCTCCAATCAAAGAAAGTCTTTCATTTAGGAGCTGGATACCAATTTCAGCACAAAGCCATGAGTGATGGAGATGCTGCTTTAGCTACGACAAACTTCTTTGACATGCGACACTGGGCGGTCGACTCCTTTTTGAATCTGCCTTTATCAAACCAGGGAGCAATCACTGCTTACCTCGGATATTACGATTATGATTTTGGCGATAAATACATTCGAAATATTGGAGCTAACAATCCGACGACTATTGGTGGAACCGACTTTAATGGCTCTGGGGTAGCCTTTCCGATGATCGGTACGGGTGCTTCTTGGTACCTGCAGTTCGGATATGCCTTTCCTAAGATGAAGGTCTTTCAGCAAGAATTGGTCGTTCAGCCGAATATTGCAGTTCAATCTTCAAGTTGGGATGCCCTAGAGGACCCAATGACAGTTTATGATTATACCGTGAACTTTCTGATGGACGGAAAACATGCTAGAAAAATAAGTTTGGGATACCAATATCGCCCTATTTTCAACGCGAATACCCTCGAGCAAAAAGACTACAAGGGTATGGTGGTTGTACAATTACAATTCTCTTTAAAGTAATCCTTATTTCGATTTCAAAAATTGAATCGCTAAGGGATAATTACAGCTTCCTCGGTTCAATGCGGTAGAAATATTTCTGAGCATCATGATGATGGTGAACAAGATGATGGCCCCTGTTAAAAAGAAATTGAATCCGGGTAGAATGAAGAAAGAAATCAATGAAATTAGAAAGTAAAGGGTCATCGAAATATGAAAATTCACGATGGCTCTTCCATGTTCATCATAAATCTTATTATCATCGGCCTTATGGATCCACAGAAAAAGTGGGAATAAAATATTTCCGAAGGGAATGATAAATCCGAGAAAAGAAATACTATGGAGTAATAACATCCATTTTCTTTCAATGTTTTCTTCATTAGGATCTTCCATAGGAAGAAGGTCATTTACTTCCACGTCCAATCCGACTGCCAATAATTTTACCGTTTGCAAATGTGGTTGTGTTTCTCCCTTTTCAATGCGTTGAATGGTTCGTACTCCTACGGTAGTTTTTTCAGAAAGGTCTTCTTGGGTGTATCCTTTCAATTTTCTTTGGTAAACTAAATTTTCGCTAAGTGTTGCTATTT
>CAYFJL010000220.1:0-5356 GCA_964343335.1 uncultured Polaribacter sp.
AGGATGTAGTTGGGCAAGAAGCCATTACAAATACCTTATTAAATGCTATCAATAATGATCATTTGGCACAAGCACTTCTCTTTACTGGTCCTAGAGGAGTTGGAAAAACTTCTTGTGCTCGAATTTTGGCCAAGAAGATCAATCAAGAAGATCAGGCTGAAGGAACCGAATCTGACTTTGCCTTTAATATTTTCGAATTGGATGCCGCTTCGAACAATTCGGTGGATGACATTCGGAGTCTTACGGATCAAGTGCGTATTCCGCCTCAAACAGGTTCTTACAAGGTGTATATCATCGATGAGGTGCATATGCTTTCTCAGGCAGCCTTCAATGCCTTTCTAAAAACTTTAGAAGAGCCACCAGCTCATGCCATATTCATTCTAGCGACCACCGAAAAGCACAAGATTATCCCGACCATTCTATCACGATGTCAGATTTTTGACTTCAATAGAATTCGTGTCATTGATATCAAGAACTACCTGAAACGCATTTGTGAGAAAGAGAACATCACAGCTGAAGATGATGCCTTGCACGTGATTGCTCAGAAAGCCGATGGCGCCATGCGTGACGCGCTTTCAATTTTTGACCGAGTAGTGAGTTTCTCTGGAAACGAAGTAACCTTAGAAGCGGTTACCCAGAACCTGAATGTTTTGGACTATGACACCTATTTCAAGATGTCTGATCTGTTGTTAGACAATAAGATTCCGGAAATTCTAAATCTATTTGATTCTATCTTGGGAAAAGGATTTGAAGGTCATCATTTCATCAATGGATTGGCAAGTCATTTTAGAGATTTGTTGGTAGCTAAAGATCAAAAAACGGTCGAATTACTTGAGGTTGGAGACACTGCCAAAAAGAAGTACCTTCAACAGGCAACCAAGGCGAGCATTCCCTTTTTAATGCAAGCCATTGAACTGGCAAATGCTTGTGACTTGAACTATAAGTCTAGTAAAAACCAACGTTTGTTAGTAGAGCTTGCCTTAATGCAAATAGGATCCATCACTTTTGATGGCGAAAAAAAAAAGTCTAAGTCCTACATAATTCCGGCTACTTTTTTCCAAACCACGTACATTCCGAAGAAAAGGGAAGAGAAACCAGCGATTGCGAATCCGTTGCCACCAGCGCAACCAAAACCTGCACCTGCCGCGGTGGTTGAAAAGCCGAAAAAAGCTCCCGTCTTAAAAACAGTTTCAAGAAGAACCAATTCTTTGACCTTGAAAAGTGTACTCGAAAAGAAAAATGAGGACGCTAACAAAGAGGAAGAAATCAACTACGACAATTACCCGAAGGAAGTATTTCCAGAAAAGAAAATGCAAACCTTGTGGATTGAATATTATCAGAAACTGCAAAAGAAGGGTGAAAAAAGTATGGCTTCTATTTTAGAAATGCAATTACCAAAACTCGGTGATAATTTCACCTTGCATCTTTCATTACCAGGAAAACTAATGAAAGAACAGCTCGAAAAAGAGCAACCAAAATTATTAGGGTTCTTAAAAAAGGAATTGAATAATTACGGAATTACACTGGATATTAAAGTCGATAAAACCATCAAGCAGAAAATTGCCTATACCAACCGCGAGAAGTTTGATGAATTAAAGAGTAAAAATCCGCTTCTGGAAAAGCTACGTCAGACTTTCGAACTCGACTTGTAAGAATCACCAATACTTTTACCCAAATAGGCTAACGTAAGATTTTCTTTCTTCTCTTTAGTCTTTTCAAACTCAGCCACCAAGTAAATCGATTTCCCTTTCTCTATAAATAACGGAATTGATTTTTCCTCTTTACTCAGAATCTCTAAGATATTTTTATACTCAGTTTCGTTTTCAATGGTGGTGGTTAAAATCTCTGGGTTCTCACGGTAAGCCTCTGATAAATTAATGTAATCATCTTGTGGTGTGAAGAAACCTTCGCGGTCTTTTGCCGTAGCATTGACTAATTCTTTAGAAGTCGCAAGCTTGTATGCTCCATGCTCTCCAAAGTCATTAGAAAATCTTTGTAATGCATGTTGGTTTACCGCATCGGAACCTGTAATTGCCAAAAGGTAACCAACGTCATTTAATTCGATATTATCGGTGAGTTCGTCATCATAAACATTGACTCTCAATGCCTCTAAATCGGCATCTAAAGCTTGCTGAATGAAGTGTTGGTTGCTATCGATAAGGATAACCCTTTTTCCTTTATCCTTCAAATAAGAGGCTATTAAACGAGCCGGATTCGACGCTCCTACGAACATGATGGCATCTGAGCTCTTTAGAAAAACCCCAACTAGTTTTGCAAAAAATCGCGCGGTTGTCGCATTTAATAACACAGTACCCAATACAATCATAAAGACCAAAGGTGTGATGTACTCTGCACCCGGGACACCATCCTTCAAAAGCTTTCCACCGAATAAGGAAGCAATACCTGCGGCAACGATACCTCGAGGTCCTACCCAACTGATAAATAGTTTTTCATTGAATTTTAACTTGGACTTGGTTGTACTTAAAAAGACTGCCAGCGGCCGAATCACAAATACCACACATGCAAACAAGGCAGCGGTTTTCCAAGAATACAGCAACATCAATTCTTTGTAATCAATATTGGCAGCTAATAGAATGAATAAAATGGAGATTAATAAAACGCTTAAGGACTCCTTGAAATACAATAACTCCTTAATGTTTTTCAATTGACTATTCCCAAGCACCATTCCCATCACTACAACGGCCAATAGACCAGATTCGTGAGCAAATATGTCTGATTCAACATAGACTAATAATACGGTTGATAAAGACACCACATTCAATAAATAATGCGGAATTAATTTTTTATTGATCGCAAAGGCCAATGCGTGCGCAAAAGTGAATCCGAAGGTAGTACCAAATAAGATAATCTTTCCGAATTCAATCAATGCTGTTTTTGTAAAACCACTGTCACCTCCAACACTGATGAATTCAAAAACCAATACGGCAACCAAAGCACCAATTGGATCAATTAGGATTCCCTCCCACTTCAACACTGCTGAAACGTCCTTCTTTAAAGGAATGTTTCTTAAAATCGGAGTAATCACTGTAGGTCCTGTTACAATGATCAATGCAGAGAATAAGAGCGAAATTTGCCAAGACAATCCGAAGATAAAATGAGCAACAACCCCAGCAGCTAAAAAAGTAATGGCGGCACCCAGGGTTATCAATTTTGTAATGACAGGCCCGAGATTTTTGATCTCATTTCGCTTCAAGGTTAATCCGCCTTCAAACAGAATGATACTAATGGCCAGGGACACAAACGAATAGAGTCCGTCTCCAGGAAACAATCCTTTTTGACCGTTCCAAATAGGCTCAATCCATTTTGAACCATCTTCGCTTAAAAAAGTAGCAGCGACGGGACCCACTAACAATCCAATTAGAATTAAAGGCAGAATGGCTGGGATTTTTAATTTCCAAGCAACCCACTGGGCTAAGATTCCAAAGATGATTATTCCGGCTAGTTCTAACATAATTCGTAAAAAGACGAAGTTAACAAAAAAGAGATAAGAAGCAAGGTTAACAAAATTTTAAAATGGTTAATTTTGCCCAAAAGATTCACATGTTAGGACTTCAATTTGAGACACAAACTTCTTGGGCAGAAATCGCCAAAGACAACTTGCAACAGATTCTTACAGATCACGCATTTTTAGAACAAAAAGCCGCTTCTAATGCCGTTTCATTAATCATTAATTATTCGGAGGAAACCGAATTGGTTAAAGAGATGAGTGATATTGCCATTGAAGAAATGCAACACTTTAAAATGGTACATTCACTCATGGTAAAAAGGGGAATGGTTTTGGGTAGAGAACAAAAAAACGATTATGCCATCAAACTTCAAAAGTTCTTTCCAAAAACAAAAGATCGCACCGATGCTCTTGTTCAACGATTGTTAGTAGCTGCGTTGATTGAAGCCAGAAGTTGTGAGCGTTTCAAAGTATTTTCTGAAAATATGGAAGACGAACAACTGAGAACTTTTTACAAGAATCTTATGATTTCGGAGGCTGGACATTACACAACTTTCTTAGGTTTGGCTCGAAAATACCAAGATCGAGAGATTGTCGATAAGAAATGGAATTCCCTTTTAGCCTACGAGTCAGAATTGATGAAGGAAAGAGGAAATTTGGCCAAAATACACGGTTAATTCATCACAATCTATGTTTTCTAAGGCCGAATCTGCACAACTTCGTCAGGAATTCTGGACTAGTTTTGGGAAATCCTTTCCTCGAAAATGGATTTTGTACAATACCAAAATCAAGGGGCTAGCCTTCAAGTTTCATGCAGATAACAAAAAGGCCATGATCGTCCTAGATGTGGAGCATCGAGATGAAATAATTTCCGAAATATTATTCGATCAGATTCTATCTTTAAAATCCATATTAGAGAATGATTTTTTTCCCGAGATCATTTTTGAGAAGGAATACTTTCTAGAAAACGGGAAGCAAATCTCACGCATATACCTCATGCACACCGAAAAATTCAGCATCCACAACAAAAATACGTGGCGCAGCTGTTATGAGTTTTTCAATGAAAATATGGCCAAGTTCGAGTTGTTCTTTTACGAATACGAAGACTACATCCGACAAGCTTTGTAATCAAATTTCCTATTGAATAAAATTATAAGAAAAAGGATAGCTTGGTGGCATATTGTAGCTCGCCCTAATCGCATTTCGAATTGGAAAGATTAAGTAAAAAAAGGCTAGAATAAAAATACCTAACAACCCGATTCCGAAGAATAAAATAAGCGGTATACACACCAAAATGTAGATAAACATAGAGATTCTAAAATTAAGTATCGCCTTGCCATGCGTATCCATACCAATAATTTCATCCCTTTTAGACAACCAAATGATCAAAGGCACAATAAAACCGCCAATACCAGTTACAAAATCTAGCAATTGACTCAAATGGGTTATTATTAATAGTTGTTTGTCTTCTCTCATGGTAAGCTGATTGGATAGTTGTCTAAAATAAAAAAGGGAAATTCTAACCTCATCTCTAGCTAAAATCTCCCTCGCAAATCTTTTTCTTTTTCTGTTATAATATCTTTAATGCAAGTGGATAGCTTGTTTCTTGGCCGTTATTGGCGCGAATGGCATTCAAAATCGGAAACACCAGATAAAGAATACTTATAATTAGTAGTCCGATGAATCCTACTCCGAATATCAACAACGGCAAACAAAGAACAATGTAGATGAACATTGAAATTCTAAAATTCAATATTTGCCTTGCCTGATCATCTAGATTCAATACCGAATCACGCTTAAAGAGCCAGATGACCAAAGGCACCACAAAACCTCCAATACCAGATACCAAATCTAGTAACTGACTTAAATGGGTTGCTGCCAATAATTTTC
>CAYFJL010000221.1:0-5352 GCA_964343335.1 uncultured Polaribacter sp.
CCCATAGTTCCAGCTCCAATCACTGCTATATTCTTCATAAAATTCTAAAAATTATCTATTATTTGATGTGCTATTCTTAAGTTTTCTGTGCCGTGTCCTAAGCTAACAATAGGCTCGGTGTTGTTCGAAATTGCTTGGGCAAAAGTTTCCAGTTCGTCGAGGATTGCATTGTTCGGCTGAACATCAGGATTATCAAAATAAATCTGCTTTTTGACCCCTTCAGCATTTTCCAAAATCATATCAAAATCTCCCGGTTTCTCGGGTGCATCTTTCATTTTCACAACTTCAGATTTTTTCTCAAGCATGTCTACGGAAATGTAGGCATCTCTTTGGAAGAAGCGAATTTTACGCATATTCTTTAAAGAAATCCGACTCGCTGTAAGATTGGCGACACAACCATTTTCAAAAGCAATTCGTGCATTGGCGATATCGGGAGTTTCCGAAATCACTGAAATTCCGCTTGATTGAATGTCAACCACTTTGCTCTTTACAGTAGCTAATATGATGTCAATATCATGAATCATTAAATCCAATACCACTGAAACATCTGTTCCTCTCGGATTGAATTCCGCCAATCGATGCGCCTCAATAAACATAGGAGTATCGATAGTGTCTTTAACTGCAGTAAATGCCGGATTAAAACGTTCAACATGCCCAACCTGACCCTTTACATGGTATTGACTGGCCAGTGTAACCATAGCTTCAGCCTCAATAACGGTATTCGCAATCGGTTTTTCAATGAAAATATGTTTTCCTTTTTCAATGGCCATTTTAGCACAATCAAAATGTGATAAAGTAGGAGTGACAATATCAACTACTTCAACCGCATCAATTAAACTATCGATACTATCAAAAGCTTTGTAACCAAATTCTTCAGTAACTTTCTTTGAATTCTCTTGATTAGGATCATAAAATCCAACCAAATTATAAAGTGATGATTGTTGTAAAAGTCGTAAATGAATTTTTCCCAGATGACCAGCACCTAAAACCCCAACATTGAGCATAATGTAATGTGTTTTTTTGTGTTAAAATCTCTATTGACAAAGATACAATTTTATGGTCATGCGATTTAATTTATTAGTATTTTTAGGTCGTTCTAAAAAGAGGAGAATTGAGAGATACTTCCAAACATCAAGGGTTACGACAAAAATTAGCAGACGTTTTAGAAAGAAAGGGAATTGCAGATCGAAATGTTTTAAATGCAGTTCGAAAAATACCTAGACATCTTTTTATTGATAGTAGTTTTGAAGCGCATGCTTATCAGGATAAAGCTTTTCCGATTGCTGCTAACCAGACCATTTCACAACCGTATACCGTTGCTTTTCAGTCACAAACTTTAGAAATAAATAAAGGAGATCGGGTGCTAGAGATTGGTACAGGTTCTGGTTACCAAACGGCTGTGCTATTAGAGTTGAATGCTGAAGTATATACAATTGAGAGGCAACAAGAACTGTTCAAAAAAACCTCATTATTTCTACCTAAAATTGGATACAAACCCAAACGATTCATTTTTGGTGATGGATACAAAGGATTGCAAGAAAAGGCTCCTTTTGATAAAATCATTGTGACAGCTGGGGCTCCTTTTGTACCAAAACCTCTTTTGGCTCAATTAAAAATAGGAGGAATGTTGCTGATTCCTGTTGGGGATGATACACAGATAATGACTCAATTCATTCGTAAATCGGCCACGGAATTTGATAAAAAAGAATTGGGTGATTTTGCCTTTGTACCGATGCTGCAAGATAAGCAATAAACTACTCGGCTCTTTGCCAGTAAGCCGTTCTTCCTAATAAAGAGAATCCGATATAACCTCTTAATTTCAACTTATTTGGTTCTACTAATTTGATATAGCACTTGTATTCTTTCCCGTTTTTAGGATCTAAAATTTTTCCTCCAGACCATTCGTCATCCTTCTTTTTCAATCCAGATAATATTTCCATACCTAAAATGGGTTGATCCTTTTTTGACCCTTTGCATTTTTCACAAGTGGCTGTTTGCCTTTCAGGATCAGTAATTTGAACGATTTTAGCATAAGCCTTTCCGTCTTTTTCGTATACCTCAATTACAGATTCTAGTTTGTTGGTTTCTTCATCAAAAGAATTCCACTTTCCAAAAATACTTTGTGCATTGGTAATACTCGCACTAACCAAGAATAGGATTACAAATAGTTTCTTCATTAGTTTATTAATCAAATTTTGCTTCAGTTTCATTCGTCCATTTGCCCTGTACACGCAAGACTTGTTCAATTATATCTCTAACGCAGCCTTCGCCGCCTTTTCTGTAGGAGATATACTTGCTTACTTTTTGAATTTCTGGTGCCGCGTCATTCGGACAGGTGGCAACACCCACTTTTTCCAATACTGGTAAATCAGGAATATCATCACCCATGTAAAGCACTTCACTTGGATCTAGGTCATATTTACTTTTGATGATTTCCCATTGATCCATTTTTTGATGAGCTCCCAAGAAAATATCCTCAATACCCAGATTGGCCAATCTTGTTCGGACACCCTCATTGGTTCCGCCTGAAATAATACAAACACGATATCCTTTATCCACAGCAGTTTTCAAGGCATAACCATCTTTAATATTCATGGTTCTTACCAATTCTCCATCAGGCATTATGGTCACAAATCCATTGGTTAAGACGCCATCGACATCAAAAATAAAGGTTGAAATCTTGGGTAGTAGTTGCTTGTAGCTAATCTCCATCTTGTATTGATTCGGTTATCGTTTTATAAATCTTCTGATATTTTTCAGGCAACAAAAATAAGTGTTTTTTAATCGTTTCTTGGTCCTTTCGAACGGCTGGACCGGTTTGTGCCAATTTCGGATCCATCTCCTTGACTTTATCAATTGTTTCTTGAATCAAGGGATTCAATATCTCGAAAGGAATAGCATCTTGGTCACAAATCTCTTTGGCGATGCCAAACATGTGATTCGAAAAATTATTGGCGAAAACAGCCGCAACGTGAATCATTTCTCGCTGCTTGGAACTAATCCTATTGACCTTACTTGAAATTAAACTTCCTACTTTTTCAAGTAAAATGTAATCTTCTTCTTTCGTTGCCTCAACACAAATTGGAATTCCCCTAAAATCGATAGTTCTTGACTTCGAAAAGCTTTGAAGGGGATAGAAAACGCCTTTTCTAGTGGAGTTTTTTAACACATCCATGTGTTTCCCTCCAGCCGTATGAACTACCAATGGTGTATTCACCTTGGAAGAGACCTCCGAAATGGCATCATCACTTACCGCGATAATTGCTATATCGGCTTTGGGTAAATCTTCAATTCCTCTTGAAGGAACCTGCATGCATTTGATTTCATCAATACCATCAAACTGTTGTTTGAGATGATAGGCTAGGTTTCCTTGTCCGATAAGCAGCATCGTAATCATAGAACGAAGATATATATTTTCTAATTTTCAATTTTGCGCATTTTGTTAAGTTGATGCCAAAAATCTCAAAACCTATGCATTTTGTTTTTAATTTAGTCACGTTCAATAACAACAGTAATTCAGAAAAACCAATCCATGAGTACAAATAAACTAGGTATCAATTCAATTTGCGTTCACACTGGTGAAATAAAAGACCAACAGTACAAAGGAGCTGTTTCTCCTATTTATGTATCAACGTCATTTGCTTTTGATGAGATTGATGAAAAACGTTATCCCAGGTATTACAATACACCCAACCAGCAAGAACTTTCAAAGAAAATTGCAGCTTTAGAGAACACCGAAAACGGAATGATATTTAGCTCGGGAATGGCTGCTATTAGTCATAGCATGATGGCTTTTCTAAAAACGGGAGATCATGTTATTCTTCAACAAGTAATTTATGGGGGTACCTTTAATTTTGTTGTAAAGGAATTTGAAAAATTCGGAATTGAATATACGTTTACGGATAGCAGTAAGGTTGCCGACTTCAAAAATCTAATTCAGAAGAACACGAGAATTATCTACATCGAAACTCCGTCTAATCCATTATTAGGGATTACTGATTTACAAGGAATTGCTGATTTGGCCAAGGAAAACGGAATCATGACAATGATCGATAATACATTTGCTTCGCCAATCAATCAGAATCCGTCTAATTTCGGAATTGACATTGTTGCGCATTCTGCCACCAAATACATGGGAGGCCATTCAGATATTTGTGCAGGAGCGGTTGCTGCATCTAATGAACATATTGAACAGATATGGAATACCGCCATCAATTACGGTGGAAACCTAAGTGATTACACCGTTTGGTTGCTTGAAAGAAGTTTGAAGACTTTGAATCTTAGAGTGAAAGAACAAACTCGAGTAGCTCAAGTCATTGCAGAGTATTTGGAGAGTCATAAGGATATTGATCGAGTGTATTATCCTGGATTGCAATCTCATGAAGATTTTGAAATCGCTAAAAAACAGATGAAAGGATTCGGAGCTATGCTGTCATTTGAACTTAAAGCGGGCATAGATCCTATGGAATTTCAACGAAATTTAGAATTTATCAAGCCCAGTATGAGTTTAGCTGGATTGGAAACAACAACGGTAAGTCCAACTCAAACCACGCATGCGTTGCTTTCTGAGGAAGAGCGATTAAGTCGAGGGATAAAAAATGGATTAATCCGTTTTTCAACAGGAATAGAAGAGCCCGAGGATTTGATTAAAGATTTGGAAAGAGCTATTCACAAAACCAAAAAATAAAAAGCCTGCCCATTACGGGCAGGCTTTTTATTTTATTTAGATACGTATTTAAACGTGATCTTGTAATGTATGATGCTCGTCAATTAACGGTCCACCTTCAATAATATGTTGAGAAGCTTCACTCGCAAATTTTTCAAAGTTTACGTGGAAGAAATGTGCTAATTGAATCGCTTTACTGATGTAAGCACCTTTTTGTAACCATGTATTCATCGGATTCAGCATTTCAGAAGGAACACCAGGACAATATTTCGGCATGAACAATCCAAAGATTGGGTGTTGTTCATATTCAATATTATCTAATTCACCCTCTAAAGCAGCTGTAATCATTGCTCTCGTTAATTTCAATTTGATTCTGGATCCAACACCATAAGGTCCACCAGACCAACCAGTGTTCACCAACCAAACGTTTACGCCGGCATCCGTCATTTTTTCACTTAACATTTCTGCATATCTCGCCGGGTGTAATGGCATAAATGGCTCACCAAAACAAGCTGAGAAAGAAGGAACAGGTTCTGTAATTCCTGCTTCAGTACCTGCAACTTTCGCTGTATAACCAGAAATAAAGTGGTAAGCAGCTTGACCAGGTGTTAATTTGGAAATAGGAGGTAGAACACCAAAGGCATCACAAGTTAAGAAGAAGATATTCTTAGGATTGTCTGCATAAG
>CAYFJL010000222.1:0-5243 GCA_964343335.1 uncultured Polaribacter sp.
AATATGGGAGAACACAAGAATATGGCCCTCAGAAGCTTCTATTTCATATTCCCCATCAAAATTGGTGGAAACCCCTTTAGTGGAGCCCTTGATTACAATACTCACTCCACCTAAGGGAATATTGTCTTGATCGGTTACCGTGCCAGTTACCGTCATGGTTTGACCCGGAACCTTTGGAGGATTGGATGAGGCCGGACTAGTACCGGAATTCAACTTTTTGCCGTTTTCAACCAACACGATAAGTTTTTTTCTAATTTCAAAAGAAACATTGGTTTTCTTTAGAACTATACCCATCAGTTCATCTATCTTGACTTTGTCAACGTTTACGGAAATACGTTTATTGATGTCTAAAGTGGAATTCTTATAAAGAATGTTGAAATCGGTTGTTTTCTCTATTTCTTCAAATATTGACGCTATCGTAGCATCCTTCATGTTCATAGAAATATTGGATTTCTGGGAATACGTGTTATTTGCCTGAAGTTGAAAAAAGGCAACCAAAAGAAACAACATGGTAATTTTCATTTTCAGGTCTATTTTAATCGTAAAATACCTTTTACATAGTGTGTTTTTCATACTTTTGAGAGAGTTTAGAAATTGGTCAAATAGTTTTTAAATTCGTTTGGAATCATGGGATTGTTCCAGCAATCCCTGATTCTTTTAAGGTTCACTCCATACGCTTAGTTTTTAAGGTTAATTTTAATGTTATTGTTTTCAATGTTGTAATCAAAACTTTTAATCCGTTGAAAAGCCTGTAGTATTTCCTCAATGGTTTCCGTTTTAAACCTTCCTGTATATCTTTCTTTGCTTACCTGCATATCCTTTATCTCGATTTTTACATCATAGTGCCTTTCAAGTTTTTTTGCGATATGATAAAAGTCTTCGTTCTTGAACAACAATATGCCATTTTTCCAAGCAATGTAACTGCTAACATCTATATTGGCAGTGGATAGTTCATCATCGGAATAGGAATAGGAAGCCAGCTGATTCGGTTTTAGGATTACATCTCCCGAACCAATAGAATTATTCCGACCGACTGACAGACTACCTTCAATAAGTACCACTTGAATATGTTCGTCATCCCGATAACTGGAAATATTAAATTCCGTCCCTAGGACCTTTGCATCAAGAAGTTGTGTGCTGACCGTAAATGGCCTTAAAGAATCTGAAGCAACGGTAAAGTAAGCTTCCCCTCTAAGAACAACATTCCTTGGACCTTCGTCGTAAAATATCACTGGGTATGTAATTGAGGAACCCGAATTAAGGTATACTTCCGTACCATCGGATAGTAACAACTGAAACTTTTTTCCATAAGGCACATCCAAGGTGTTGAAAACCAACCGATTCACCTTTTTTTGGTTCGATGCTACTTTTTTATAGGTAATTTTAGTGCCTTCTTGCTCTACCACATAGGCATTTGTAGTAGACACTATTCCGGTTGCCTTGTCATTTAAGGTTTCCTTTTTAGACCCATCTTCAAAAGTAATCGTGGCTTCTTTTTCAAGAATTACTTCAGGACTACGTTGCTCGTAAGCATAAATACCTAACATAAGAACGCCGACAAAAATCGCGGCCTACCTGAGTAGTAAGTTCCTTTTTTTGACCTTGCCTGCGACGAGTCTAGTGTGATTAAAAGCCGATATCAGATTTTTCTTTAGGTGTTCTGTACTTTCTTCTTCTCCAGCCCCGGTTATTAGATGATGGAGTTCCACTTCTTCCTGAAAGCTAGATTTATTTTTATCGACCCATTTGGCCAAAATATCAAGCTCATCCAAAGTTGCCGTATTGATCAAAAATTTGTGTATGATAATTTCTATTTTCTTATTTTTCATCGATGATTTTTAGGAAAGTCCCAATTCATATTATGTAAACGATTGAACTATACAATACCCTTACTTTTTATTGTCAATAATCTATAATATTGATTTTTTTTTGTTAAAATAGCCTATGAATTCAAATAACTTAGATGAAAAAATTAATGTTGAAGCAATCCAAAAAGGGGATAGGAAGGCTTTCAAAACAGTCATTGAGTTCTATTATAATGAAATCTATTGGTATGCAAAAAGTTTAAGCCGTAACGAAGCTTTGGCAAAAGATTTGGTGCAGGAAGCATTTTTTAAACTATGGAAGAAAAGGGATAATATAAAAAAGGGAACTATCTTAAAGGGATGGCTCTACAAGTCTGTCCGAAACAATTTTTTGGACCATGTAAAAAAGTATAAGAAAGAAACTTATTTTTTCGAGACTACCTATGCCGAAACTTTGGACCTTGTAATTGAAAGAGAATATCAAGAAGACTTAAAACATAAGGTGGAACTAGTTGAAAAAGAGATCGAACAGCTTCCAAAGAAGTGCAACCAAGTATTTAAGTTAAGTAAGAAAGAAGGGCTAACCAATACTGAGATTGCGGAACATTTGGGTATCTCCATCAAAACGGTCGAAGGACATCTTACCAAAGCCCTCAAAATTTTAAGGGAAAAATTAAAAGAAAAAATTCAGGTGCTGTTTTTAATTCTTGGCCATGTGAGGTAAAAAGGACAAATGTCCTTACATCGGTTTTCAATTGACATGGTCTAAAAATTATGATTCTTTCTTTTAAAGGCCATAGGTTATTGAAAAGTTAACCCCGAATGGATGCCCAGGCCGTAATCCGGCAGGAACCCTTGACACCGCATAGGTGGTGTCGAACAAGTTAATGATATTGGCGGAAAAGGTGAAGTGGCTATTATAGAAATAGCGGCCCGACATGTCAACGACAAAATTGGAATCCACCCTTAAATTTGTGGGAATGGTCCCTGTTCCTGCTTGTGTCCTGAATGCATCGATATAGCGTGCGCCCATGTCAATGCCAAACTTTTCATGCCCCAGGCCAAGGTTCAAATTGAACTGGTTCTTGGCGATATAGGGTATCTCATCACCCACCGAGACTTCCCCGAATATAGCGTTGGCACTGTCAAATGAACTAAGGAACTCGGTATCGGTCAAGGTATAGTTAAACGTTAACGGTAAGCGGACCTTTTCCGAGCTGTTATTCAAAAGGTTATAGTTCAACGATACTTCTACACCGCTGACCCTTACCTCGCCAGCGTTGAATTGGTCCAAGCTGCCCGTACCACCTGTAGCCGCAAGGTCGCTCCCCAACAAGTTTTGATAGTCGTTATAGTAGCCTACCACTTCGCCTTGAATTCCATGGTAATTAAAACGGGTACCCAATTCATAATTTATACTGCTTTCCGCATCTTGGCCTTCGGTATTGCCGGGAGGGGAAAACCCTTTGTGCACCCCGCCAAAAACGGAAAGATTTTCGGTAAAGGTATAATTTGCCCCAATTCCCGGAATCCAAACATCCACTTGGTTCTCACGTTCGGAAAGGTCCGTACCCGATCTCGTTGCATCGTTGGTACCGTAATTTATCCTGCCCAAGGTAATATTCTCGTACCGAATACCTGGGGTCAATGTAAACCTGCCCAAATTTAGTTTGTACAAGGTATGCGCGGCAATTGCCTTTGCGTTGCCGATACGGTTTGCATCCGCCCCTTTGATGCCGACCGTTGTGCGTATTAGTTCATTGTTCTGAAAACCATACCTGTCTACCCATTGAAACCTATCCTCCTCATCCTCATGGTAGCGAATACCCAGCTCCAGGCTTTGTAACCAGTCAGCGCCCCATCGCAACCGGGCAATGGACTGTATTCCTTGGGAGGTATACCTCCTGTTATTCGCTTTTATGCCGAACACATCTTCCGGGGTATCCGTGTTTCCCAACAAGGCATTGTATTCCATGGCATAGGTTTCCGGATCTGTGAGCACATTGTTTATTCCAACGCGCTCCCCAAGATTTACATCGTCCAATTTGTACCAGTTGCGTTTAAACTTGTTCACATATCCCGTGGTGGTAATGGACAGGGTCTGGGAAAGTTTAAGAAAATGTGTTAATTGGTATTGTTGGTGCTCCGCGTCCATCACATCTTCCGAGGATGCCCTGTATCTACGGTACGGGTTTTCATTGAAATCGGCATCGGTCAACCCTAAATAGGTTTCATTGGCCCTTTCTTCGGAAAATTGGATTTTAAAGAGAAGGGATTGATAGACTTTGGCACCTTCATCGGTATTCATTCGAAACTTTGCCAAATAGTCCGATTTGTCAAAACCCGTATTTCCCCCTCCGTCAATATTTTTAAAACCGTCTGAATTGTAGTTATAGTATTCGCTTACGAATCCGAAGTTCTTAAAACTATCGCCTATTACGATCTGCGTATTCTTTGAATTGAAGTTACCGGCCGATAAGGTCGCTCTTCCAGTAAACCGGTCCGGTATCCGGGTAGAGATCATGTTGATGGCGCCACCCGTAGTATTTGGCCCGTACTGGACCTGACTACTTCCCTTCAATACTTCCACGGCCTGCATCCTTGCGATGGTGGGAAAATAATATGCGGCAGGGGCACTGTAGGGGGCAGGGGCTATAAGTACCCCATCTTCCATAAGATTGATTTTTGCACTACGTTCCGGAGAAGTACCCCTTAAACTGATATTGGGCCGTAATCCAAAACCATCCTCCTCGTATATGTTGACCCCGGGCACGTTTCTCAATATCCTGTTAATATCGTTGTAACTGAATTTTTGAAGTTCTTTCGCCGATATATAATTTGCGGAACCCGTTCTGTTCATGGCTTCAAATTTACTCCCTAGAATTGCACTTCCATTGACTATGACCTCGTTTAAAACTTCCGTTTTCAGGACAGTTGAATCTTTGCCATCATTGCTTTCCTGTGATAATCCTAAATTCGCTGTCAGGAGCATTATTGAAAATACAGTTAAAAACCATTTCATATTATACTTATTTAGATTGAATAAAAATAAAATGCAAATATAATTTTTTTTTTAGAATTGACGCAATCTTATTGAGAAAGATTCTAAATAATTTCCAATTATAATATTACTATAAGTTTGTTGCCTTATGCCAAAGTTTGATAATTGTCATCTATTTTCGAAAGACGAACAATTAGATTTGCATATTGAATAATTTTGATTTTAAAATTTTGTTAAATTTTAAGGGCATGTTAAATTTTATGTATTTTGCAGTATTGATGAAAAGCGATTTTAATAAAATAGCGTCTTTTATAATGGCACTAGTAGTGTTGTTTTCAACCTTTTCTTTTACGGTTGAACAACATTATTGTTGTGACAATCTGTGTAAATCTTCAACTAAAAGTGGACTGATCTTGGTCTAAAGATAAGTGATGGTT
>CAYFJL010000223.1:0-5208 GCA_964343335.1 uncultured Polaribacter sp.
CTGCAACCCTCAGAGCCGAAATCTGATATTCTATTCAGTTGAACTACGGGGCCTTATCGTTTTCAAGAAATCTCTTCCTTGTCCACTTTTTAAATATTTCTCTCTTTTTCTAGCTTCTTCTCTAGTTTCAAACTTCGTAAAACGTACACAAAATACATTCGACTTTTCTCCTTTTCAATACCACAACCCTAACATCCTTTTCAACTCAGTTGAACCCTGCCTGCGGCAGGCAGGTACAGGACCTTTGATGGACTGCAAATGTATAAATTGTTAGGAATTGAACCTTAAAAATTACTCAGTTATTCCATATGCTCTTTTAAAAACTGCAGTACCGATCGCGAATCCCTTTTTCTTTTATGAGTAAGTTTAAGAATTTCTTCCATATTCTTTAATGATGGTTGCCTCCTAAAAACCATTTTGGCATAATGATACGAACTATCGGGATTCTTCATTCCCTTATTCAATTCGAAGATTACAGCCTTTAAGGCTTTGTGCTCCTGTTGGTAGGGCGTCATTTTAATGGCTCGATTCAAATGATTCATCGCTGTTTTATATCGACCTTCCGAGTAAGCAAACTTTGCCATGACTATTTCCTTTGGCTTTCCAAGTCCATGAAGGTCCGGGAATCCAGAATATTTATCAACCAACTCATTGTAAGACATCGGATATTTCTGAGTGAACATATTGAAGCCCTTGTCCCAATCTCGAATATTTAAATCCATTTTACTAGAAATAAACATATTATAATTGGTATAAATCAGTCCCGATGAAACCAATAGAAAAAGAATCAAAATTGGTTTCTTTATCTTAAAAGAAAAATCTTTCTGAGTGAAAGCTAACACCAATGCTAGAAAAGCAAAAGCTTCCATCTGAATGGAAGGTCGTTCGGATGGGAAATTGATAAATGAATCAATACTAAAAGCAATGAATGCGCAAAGCAGAAATAAGTTTTTCAATCGAACCGTATCCTCCTCGCCTTTTAAGATTCCCATCACCAAGACATAAAAAACAATAGCAAAAAATCCTAGAAAAGGAATAAAACCAAGCAAACCCATTTCATATCCAATTTGTAAAAAATCATTATGAACACGTCGAGGATAGAAATATCCACCACCACCTCGTTCTCTGATCAAACTAGGTTTTTCAATCAATTTCCATTGTCCTAATCCAGATCCAATGATTGGGTTTTGCTTGAAGGTCTCCATTCCTGAAAACCAAAACAACTCACGCCCACTGTCGTTAAAATAGTTGATATTGTCATTGGATACATTCTCCTCAAAAGCTGCGGTAGGAATTCCAAACATAGATACGTAACTTGGATTAAAAATTCCAGCGAATTGGGTTTTTTGAACGGGAACCATATTCTTTTTGAAAACAGCCTGTTTTTTAAGTTTTTCTCTTTTTTTCTCAATTGAAGCTTTCGATTTATCAAAAACCATATCGGAAATGGAATTCAATTGCCCAGGAATGATTTTATTTACAGATAATGATAGGTACAAGGCAGCCACACAAGCCAAAAGTAAGGGAAGAACAATCTTGCCCAACTTTCCAGTAATTTTTGAATCTCTATCCGAGAAAAACAAATAACCAAATACCAAAGCGGAAATGATAATGGGTAAACTATAGATAGCCGTTCTTGTCCCTGTTAAAATAACAGCAGCGGTCCCGAGAATAAACACCAATAAAAAAAGGAACCGAGTTGGCTTCTTGATCTTAGTGTAGAAATAAACGGTAAAAAATAGTTTGATAGCCAAACTTGTTGCTAAAATATTTCGGTTACCATATACCTGTCTTGGTATATTTCCAACCAATTCTACACTTCTGGGTTCATGATTATTTTCGACAAAATAAGAAACCAATTGATACCCTTCAATCCCAAGAAAAACAACAAATAGAAACGCGATGTATTCAAAGTAGGTACTTGGATTCTCTTTAACGATGGTATAAAAAACAAAAAAGGCCAGCAGGGTATTGAGTAAAAAAGTCAAATGTACCACCGATTCTGAAATCACCATGGATTTCGTAAACGACAATAAGGCGATTCCAACAAAAACAGCGGAACCTAAAAATACATACTTGCTTAATTTGTTATGAAAACTCAAATCAAACTGCGATGGGTTGAATAGTATATAACCAAAGGAGAAAAAGTTAATGAGGGCTACATACAACCATTGGGTGTTCATCACATCCAATGCACCCAAAGGAGGAATAAAAAGCACCAATAAATAAGCCAGAATTATTACCTTTTTAGAAAGATTCTGTTCTTTCTTTTGAACAACTTTCTGCTTCGCCTTATTTCGCTTGGTTTTATTTCCCACAGGTATTTTATTTACATCAAATTCTTTTTCACAAGGGTTGAAATGGTTTTTCCATCAGCTTTCCCTGCCAATTCCTTTGAGAGGATTCCCATTACCTTACCCATATCTTTCATACCGCTTGCTCCAACTTTTTGAATGGTAGCAATTACAGCTTTCTCGATGGCTTCTTCAGACATCGCTTCCGGTAAAAATTGAGATAGAATCTCAGCTTCGGCCAATTCTGGTTTTGCCAAGTCCTCGCGACCTTGATCCATAAACACAGCAGCACTATCCTTTCGTTGCTTTACTTGTTTTTGAATGATTTTGACCTCATCTTGCTCGGTCAATTCGTGATTCGCTCCTTCGGTTTTGGCTAACAAAAAAGCCGATTTTACAGCTCGTAATGCTTGTAGTGCAACAGTATCCTTTGCTTTCATGGCAGCTTTCATTTGCTCCATAATGGCCTTTTCTAAACTCATTTCTTCGATTTTTTTAGATATAATAATTTCTTCTTATAATCAATGATAGCTTTACCTTTCTCCAAGATATCAGCACCAATAATCCCATCTACTTTTTCAACGTCATGTTGCTCTAGTGCAGAGTTCACATGAGACAAATCAAACAATACCAAATTGAATTTCTTCATTTTCCAATCTCCGAGCTTCAATGTGTTGTTCTTGGATTCTTGGGTATCCATTCCGACTGCACCGGCTCCCGCCGCCTTCGTTTCGCTATCCTCGGCTTCTAATTTAAAATGTTCTTTTAAATCGATTCCCACACAAGAATTCGAAGCGCCTGTATCCAAAATAAAACGGCCTTTCACGTCATTGATAAAACCCTTTAATTCCAAGTGATTCGTCTTGGTCTTTTTCAACTTAATGGATACGTAATTCTTTTTGGATAAAGTTTTCTTCAGATTCGTCATGACTCGCAATTCAACCAAAAATACAATTTATCAAAGGCATTCAAAATACAAATGCTCATTATTTATTTAATTTCAAAATAACTGAAATTTACCTTCCGATATTGACTGCTTGAAGATTAATCTTTATCTTGGAAGAGCGAAATAATGTAGTATGAAGACAACGAAACGATTAGAACAAGCATTAATTAAACTATACAACGCCTATCACAACGATCGATTGAACCCTGAAGATTGCACTGCCTGTGCGGTTGGAAATATTTTGGACAACCATGAGAGCTGGAAACACCTTACCTTGCAACACGGTTCGATACACTTAAGCTATGTAGGACGCGTTCACCAAAATTTGGGGAGAAAATTCAATGGCTATACCCCTATGGAAATCCTTCAAATAGAAAAAGTATTTTTAGAGGCCTGCGGATTCAAAACACCGCTTTGTCATTACAATAAGAAACCCCACAATCCTACGGATAAAGATGTACTCTTTAACGGATTGAATGCTGTAGTGACCTATCTGTGTGAATTAGATAACATTCCGAATGTTATGGATTATTCAAAAATCTTCGAACAAGAAGGTGGTTATCCAGTATATAAATTAGAAGCTATTTTGAGTTAATACTCGCAAATTATAAAACATAAAAAAACCAGCAATTACTTGCTGGTTTTTTTATTTAGGTCTCTTCGATTATCCTCCAAAGTCGTCAAATCGAATATTTTCATCTGGAATTCCGAAATCCTCTCCCATTTTCTGAACAGCTTGGTTCATTAATGGTGGACCACAGAAATACAATTCGATGTCTTCCGGAGAATCATGGTGATTCAAGTAGTTATCGATTACACAATTGTGAATGAATCCTACGAATCCGTCTCCATCTGCATCATCAATATCTTTCTTTACTTTCCAATTATCTTCCTCTAATGGCTCAGATAAAGCCAAGTAGAACTTAAAGTTATCAAACTTGCGCTCTAGCTCATAGAAGTGTTCTAAGTAGAATAATTCTCTTTTTGAACGACCTCCATACCAATAGGTCACTTTTCTACCAGTCTCTAGTGTTTTGAATAGGTGATACAAGTGTGAACGCATTGGCGCCATACCTGCTCCACCTCCAACATACAACATCTCAGCTTCTGACTCGTTGATGAAGAACTCACCATAAGGTCCAGAAATGGTAACTTTATCTCCTGGTTTTTGAGCAAAAATAAATGAAGAGGCAACTCCTGGGTTAACATCCATCCACTGATTCTTCGCTCTATCCCATGGCGGAGTAGCAATACGAACATTCAACATGATGTCTCTTCCTTCCGCTGGGTAAGAAGCCATCGAATAGGCTCTTTCTACCACTTCGTCATTCTTCATCACCAATGGCCATAGTCCGAATTTATCCCACTCTGTTTGAAACTTATCTGGAGTATCGTGCTCTTCTGGATGCGCTGTAATATCGATGTCTGAATATTTAATTTCACAAGGTGGAATTTCAATCTGGATATATCCTCCAGCCTTGTAATTCATGTCTTCTGGAATACGCACTACGAACTCCTTAATGAAAGAAGCCACGTTATAGTTACGTACTACCTCTGCCTCCCATTTCTTGATACCGAATACTTCTTCTGGAATCGAAATGTTCATGTCTTGCTTCACTTTTACCTGGCAAGCCAAACGTGCTCCTGACTTCAATTCTTTTCTTGTAAAGTGAGGTGTTTCCGTAGGTAAAGCTTCACCTCCACCTTCTAAAACGTGACACTCACACTGAATACAAGATCCACCTCCACCACAAGCGGATGGTAAGAAAATCTTTTCATTACCCAAAGTGGTTAACAAGGTACTTCCTGACGCAACTTCGATGGACTTTTCCCCATTAATAGTAATGGTTACTGGTCCAGAAGGTGATAACTTTTGTTTTACAAATAATAACAGTGCAACTAAAACTAATGTTATTAGTAAAAAAGCCGCAACCGTCGCAATAATAGTTCCTGTTGTTCCTGCTGCTA
>CAYFJL010000224.1:0-5182 GCA_964343335.1 uncultured Polaribacter sp.
ATTGTCTATTCCATAATATATTATTACAACTTGCTCTTGTCATTGGACCTCTACATCCTACTTCATAAAATAGACAACCTCCTCGTTTTCCAAAGTTTCCATCTACCTTTTGAGCAAAATTGGTAACGTTCGTACATCCATCCTGTACAAAGTCGGTAAAGAATGTTTTTGGTCTATGGTAGTCATCAATAACAACATCGCCAATACGTCCAACGGCTATTGCTACTAAAATTTGTGTTATCCAGTCTGGATGTGCGGGGCAACCAGGTATATTTATAACAGGCAAACCTCCTTTTGAAACGTAATTTGCTCCAAGAAAACCTCCTTTGTTTTTTTTGTGGAATTGTAAACCAGTTGATTCACTAGGGTTTGGTGGTACAGCAGGAATTCCTCCCCAAGTAGCACAATCTCCTATGGCAACAACATAACCAGCTACTTCAGAAAGTTCTTTAATCCAATCTTTCATTGGACGATCAGCAAAATAGTTCATTGATCCTGTGCCATTTGGGCCTTGAATTAATGATCCTTCATATACTAAGATATCCATTTGGGTTTTTCCAGCAATAATATCTTTTAATAAATCCTGAACTTGGTCTCCAATTTGTAATCCAGTAGTTGGATGCCAAAGAATGTTAAGACCAAAATCAGTAATGAGTTCTACAACGGTTGGTTCTTCCGCGTTAAGGAAAGACATAGTATTACCACTACATGCGCCTCCTTGTAACCATAAAACGTTTGCCATAGTTTAAAAGTTAGTTAATAAATTTAGTGAATAAATATAATATTTTTATTTTAAAGTATAAAATATCAATTATTGAGCAAATTAATAATACTTTTCTTGGGGATAGATCATTTTTAAAATTCACAGAATAGTAGCCCCTTGGTTTAAAAAAATTAAGTAATAGTTATTATGTGTGACTTAGAATTCAGCAACAATGAGAATTAAGATTGCGGAAGCAATAATTTTATTATCATAAATGACAATAGTCACGGATCTTATTAATTGCTAATATCACATATTCACCCGGAATAATCTTTTCAATACGGTTTGCATCTCTGAATTTCTCTAATGTTATTTTAGTTTTATAAGCATAAAACATTGATGCTACTGAAATAAGAATAGCAAGAATAAAGGTTATAATTGCCCATTTAGGGTATACTCCTGCTTTTTTGAATAAGACTTCAAATCTTCTGTATTGTCTTTCTTGCAGTTCACTTTGTCTTTTTAGTTGTTCGTTATATGCTTCTAAAAGTGGTTTGATTTCCGAAAGGTCAATTGCGACCTTTGTATCTCGGATTTGATCATTAATAGCTCCCAATCTGTTTACATCATCTCGGAATTCTTCTAGTTCAGAAGTTATCAATTCCATATATTCTTTAACTCTAGTCATACTTTTACTCTTTTAAATTCCAATCCCTGCGTCAATAGAATGTTTCACAACTCGTTTTGCTATTTTCTTTGCAATGCTTAGTACCAATCTAGGGGCTAAAGGAATAGCCTTGTCTAATACTTTTACTGGAGCTATGTTTTTTATCACACTATTAGATTGCCCATAAAGTCGCTGCCCAATGTTGCCACTGGTCATGCTGCGATGTACTTCGCTACCTTTCAAATTATAACCGTTAAATTCAAATCGGAACCCTTGAATATTTCCTGATTTATTGATACTTGGCAATACTTTAACGCCATTGGTCTCCATAGCTTTGATATAAGCTTCAAAATTCTTTGGTGAAAATTGTTTTAAGGTCAGTTCATGCCTTTGCTTGATTTCCTGTCGAACCACTTTTAATAAAAATTCCTTTTCGAACTGCACTTGTTTCACCGTAGTTAATTGTAGTTGCTCCGCGACTTTTTCAGCTGCGTACTGACTTCTTTTTCCGATAAAGCTATCATTATAAGCTACCCCATGGTAATCAATACGATTCACATACAAATGAATATGTGTATGTTCTTTATTTCTATGCACAAATGCAATAGCTTGTCTTTGTTCCAATTTCATTTCTTTCATAAATCGTTTACAGATCATTTCAAGATCTTTTTGCTGTAATCGTTTCCCATCTTCTATGGTTGGACTGATTACAAAGGACAATGTGTTCTTTTTACAATGGTAATTCTGGTCCTGAATCATTTTAAACTCTTGGGTAATTTCGTTGGGACTGTCTCCAATCAATTCTTGTTTAAAGACAACTTCTGCACCTTTCTCCTGATTCCATCCATAAGCCACTGAAGCTTGAGTATGGGCAATAGCTTTTCCTTTTCCTATCATGGCGACAATTTTTGTAAATGTGATTTTATCTCATTGGCTAATCGATACACTTCTTCAGTGAGTTTAGGATTTCGTTTGCGATACATATTTCCTATGGACTTAAAGTTGTTATGAAACTTTACCAAAGTGCTATAGATGAGAATCTCATCTTCGGTCAAGCGTTCGATAATCTTTTTTTCAAACGCTACTCTTCTAAAATATTCACTGAGTGTCAGCCCACTTCTTTTCGCCTTGTTCTTCAATAACTTTTTTTCCATGGAAGTGCACCTAAATTTTATCACTTCGGTTTTCCGCTTAAATCGACTCTTTTTTTCATTGCGACCATCGGGAGTAATCGAGATTGTGCCCACAGGCACACATCTCGAATTTGTTTCCAACAAATCTTTTTCACCGATATCTAAAAGAATAGTATCACCATCTTTTAAATGTTCTTCAGTTAGATGAAGTATCGTTTTATCAACTGTTTTTGAGTTATGTTTTTTCGTTCTTAAATCCATGACATCTGCTTTTCATTAGCATCTTTAAATCCTTTATAAAATTCCCTACAATCATGTGATTGTGGACATATATCCAATAGATAGTTAGTAGCCAAATCACCAGATCGGTCATTGTCTAAATAGAGAAGGACTTTTTCATAATTCGTTAGTATAGGAACAACATTATTTACAAATGCAACCGAATTAAGAACTAAGATGTCAACTTCTTTTATTTTATCTTTTAGCATACTATCTAGAGAAAACAGATCAAACATGCCTTCGGTAACCAGTAAACTTTTATGACCCTTATTGATGTAGCTGAATGTCTTAGGGGAAGTTGATGTTTTATAGTACTTGTTTCGAAGCTCCCATCCACCTTCGTAATTTTTTAATCCGAGTGCAAAAAATGTCTTGTCCTTATTTCGATACCAGACTTCTTGACAATAGTTCTTTGCTGTAAGCAATGGTATTTTTCTTGAAGCTATATAATTCACCAACCCGAGGTGTTGAATTGGTTGAATATTTACAATCGATAAATCATTATTTTTTTCATTTAAAAAGTGCTGCTGTTGAAAAAAGAAAATAGAAGTCTCGTTGTTTAAAAATTCCAGCGCTTCCTTAACCGAGCAAGTCAAAATTCGAATGATTAAGTCTATAACATTCCCGCCAATGCCTAATCCATGATCGTACCATCTATTTTTTAGTTTAGAGACTTTAAAAGAGGCTTGTGTTTCTGACCGCAATGGACTTAGAAACCAAGCTTCTTTTTCCGATTCCCTTTTGGGAAAATGCTCGAATTTTGCCAATACCTTTAGCAGGCAAAGATTTCGAGCTTTTTTACAGTTTATTTTTTCTTTTTTCATGAGCTCTTCATTTTTTAGAACATTTTTGATGATTTGATGACAATCCCTCTGGAAGGCTTGTAAACATTGAGTTTTCTCTGTCATCGTTTTGTCATCACGTCATCATTTTTGAGTTTTTTACATTAATTTCTGTCATCACTTTTTATTTTGATGACAGAATGATGACAAAGTGATGACGGTCTTAAGCCCCATAAACACTGGCTTCGGCTCAATCTGTCATCAATTCATCAAAATTTTGAACTAGGAAAGGCTTTTCTATGGTAAAATAGCGCCCTTTTGCATCTTTTAAATCCATATCTCCATCACTCCAAATCACAAACTTTTGATATTTATTGGAGTTATCTTGATTCTTTAACTTCCAGTCTTTTTTTAATAACCGCCTAAGCTGTGTTAAATCGGTTTTCACTCTTGTCTTATTTAATGCATGTAAGGCATCAATAGGACATAGGTGTACTTCTTCTAAATCAAATTTTTCCATAACACTTAAAATGATGCTGGCCAACTCCTTTTCAACACGATTGCGATTATGTTGCACCAATTTTTTTAAAGCAACTGTTTTGATTTGCTGTGCAGTAAACCACATACGTGTTAAATGATTTGTAGAAAGCTGTCTTTGTTTTAGAAAATAGAGAAAGGCAGGAATTTCAGCAATAAGCTTTTCCAGGTAATCCGTATGTTCTTTTTCTATGACAGGAACTTTGATTACCCAGAACCGGGTTTCGTTGGCATCAATTTTAATAAAGTTATCTTCATTGTTACTACAAAGGATAAACTTTCCAAAGAATTCAACCTCGCGTTTATCTTTACCTTTCGCTTCTAGCTTATTGATATTGGTTGTACTCAAATATTTAATACGTTCTGTAAGTTCTTCCTTGTTAAAGAGAACTTCATCAATACAGATCAATAATTTATTGGCCCAATCAGCATTGAACTGACTGCTGAAACTATCATTAGTCAGATAAGTAAGATTATTATCAAATATTTCCTTTAACCATTTTAGAAAAGTACTTTTCCCAGTTGATCGTTCTTTCGATACCAAGCAGAGAATAGGTAGTACTTGAATAGGTCTAGCATATAATAATTGAAGATAATCTAGTCCTAATTCATATTGCTTACCAAAAATGTGCTCTATAAAATGCAGGGTAGTCTCCATTGTACCTTCCTTTGGTGTTTTCCCAAGAGGGGAGTAGATATTATAAAAGCCTTTGTACTCCTGTTTAAAATCAATGTGATTTGGCATACATGTAAACCCATCATATTTTGAGATCTTACTCAAATAAGACTTTCCATGATCTTGCCGAATAGTTTCGATACTCCAAGACACTAGAATTTCATTAAAATGTCCGGCTATGGTAGGTGCTTGTACCTTTTTATAATAGGAGGTTCCTACCCTTATATATGGTATTGCCTTCATAACGATGTGATTAGATGTTTATTTTTTCTTTAAAACATAGTCTAATGCCATGTTCTCTATTTCACATTTGGATTTTCGGTCATTTCGTAAAAGCCATTCATTCAGGAGATTGATATCAAAAAATATCATTTTACCATTTGGTTTACTGTGAGGAATAATACC
>CAYFJL010000225.1:0-5175 GCA_964343335.1 uncultured Polaribacter sp.
CCCTACTTAACATAACCTTATTTTCATTTTCGGAGCTATATGTAGGAATACCCATGATAATAAAGCATAATTTATCATTTAGCTTTACTTCAGTCTGCTTAAATTCTACTTGTTTTTTAGGAATATCCATTATTTCAGGCTGTGATTTGATTCTTTCAGTAATCTTCAAATTGTCAAGCTTTGGACGAGGCATATCAAGTTGTTCCAGATTTTGCAATATTATTGATAAATCAGTCTTTCCTTTATCCCATCGGATGAAATCTTTTAGCGTCAATTCTATTATGTCATAAAAGTTACCTTTATCTTGTGTCCATAATGTGTCTAGAAGCAATTGAAATGCTTCTTCGTAATCACCAGAATTATCAAAACCTATAAAAACGACACTACTTCTATCTCTAATTTCTTTATTGACCAAATCCCACAATTGGTCAAAATTGTGTTCAAGTGTTAAATGGCTATAATCACTCGTTTTTAAGTAACTGCCAATATTTATTCGCAACAAGTTTGCTATTAAAGGTTTAATCGCAGAGTTTCTTATTTTAAACTTCATAGTCATGATTTTAATTAGCTGTAACTATCTTGGGTATGAAACTTAGCATTTTTAGAGCTGCATACTTAACTGCCAATCAGCTAATTGCATTGAAATCTTGTAGAAACATAATCAATCTATATTTTCATACCCATTATGGGTGCATTTACTATTTCCAATTTAGTTCAGAAAGTAAGTATTGAATCCACTTCTTTACTTCATTTTTAGAGTTTATTTCAACTGTTGTTTCGATTAATGTATCAATAAATTCTTGTTTATTAAGTGTATCAGTTTTAAATAACATATATCTCGAAAAAGAATAGATACCCATGAACAAAGTCATGAATCCTTTCTTTTCAAAGCTTTCCAATTTTGTTTTTATAACACCATCTTCAAAATTGGCATTTGGCCCATAAACGAATTGACCTTTTTTACCACCATTATCAATTATTTTCTTAAATGCATGCTCTAAATCATAAGCTGTGAAGTCTTTGTCCTTTATCTCGACTGCATAAAAGAAATAACCTCCTTTAAATATATCTATATCTCCAACTTCCTTTGAAGAAGCCCCACTCTGGTTGACTTTGTGTACAACCACTTTAAATTCTTGTTTCTGTCTAGAATGAAAAATTTTCTCTAGAGTACCAACCACGATTACACTTGTTTCTCCTTCATATGAGACTTCCAAGAAGCGATATATGAATTCATAAATCTCAACTAAGGTTGGATTATACTTTATTTCACTTTCATGGAGTACTTGAAGCTCTTCTATTCTTCTATTTAAAAACTCTAAAGCACAAGAAAGATATGATTTGGCTTCTGTAGAAGTCTTTATTTTTGGAAGAGTATCAATTAACAGGTTCAATGTTTCCTTGTCCTTACCTTTTCTCACAGCATTATCGGTGGAAAGGTGTGTGAACCTTGCAGGCTTGTTTAAAAAAGGTTCATTAGAACCCCCTAGTGCATTTTGAAGAAAATCTCTTTCGAAAGGAACAAGAACTTGGTGACATAAACTCCGAGCATCGAACGCACCTTCTAAAGGCGCTCCTGCTTGAAGAGCAAGAGGGTCAATTTTTTCATTAGTAGCTTTTGCTAGGATTGCATTAACCAAAATATATTTGTACGTTTTGTGATTACCATTTAAGATGGTTTTAACCGCTATTGATATCTCGTCATTTTTTGAACACCTTTCCCTAAATGCTGTGAGAAGAGTTCTTTCCGCAACAGATTTTTCCAAGCTTTCAGCCATTTACTTCTATCTCTAACTGGTAAGGTAATTTAATTATCATATTTTCTATGGCTTCATTGATTAAGCAGTCCATGACCATTTTGCCAATCCGATATGACAAATTTGGAGGAACAGCATTACCTATTTGACAGAATTTGGAAGATTGAGAACCACAGAATTCATAGTCCTTTGGAAAAGTTTGAATTAAAGCGGCTTCTTCGACCGTCAATCTTCTTAACCTTTTCGGGGCTTCTTTAAATTCACTTGGCTTACTACCATTCATTATTTTTGAATGATAGTCTTGCACCCAACCTGACTTGTTTTCATAAAGTTCTTTTTCGTCAATTATAGGCGTTTTATTTCCACCCATAGAAGCGGGTAGTGTATTTGAATAACCATCAAGACGAATGGGGCGTCCCATGCCATTAAACAGCATACCTGCGAATGGTGACTTTCGTAAGACTGGATTTGGCGTTAGAGTAATTTTTGCCTTGCAAACACCTTGGTTATTTCCTGTCCCTGCTTTATCAAGAATCGACAAGGTTTCCCTAACTGTTGGAGCCGATTTTTTATATGGTTCCATCATTTTTTTTAAGTCGGGTATGAGTTTAGAATTACCCTTATAGCCAATAAAAAATACCCTTTCTCTGCCTTGTGGAACATTAAAATCTGTTGCATTTAGTACAACAAAGTTAGTTGAGTAACCCAAGTCTCTAAATCGTTCTAATAAAGATCTCCTAAGAGGCTCCCATTTTGTTAATGTTCCAAGGGCTTTTACATTTTCCATTACAAATGCCTTTGGGTTCAGCATTTCAACTACATCTGTAAAAGTCCAAACATGTTTACTTCTTGGGTCGTTGGGATCCATTTTTCCTGCAACTGAAAAACCCTGACAGGGAGGCCCACCAATTACAATATCAACTCCTTTAAATTCCATTAATTCTTCTAGATAGCTATTTATGTCTCCGCAGCGTATGTGGCTCCCTATATTGTGGGCGTAACTTTTACAAGCATATTTGTTAAAATCGTTTGCCCAAATTATCTTAAAACCTGCTTTCTTAAACCCAATGTCCAGTCCACCTGCTCCTGAATAAAGTGATATTCCTTTCATGTTGTAATGATATTTTACCGTCTATCTTTTTAATGTGTATAAAATATATGCCTATAATAATCTACCTATACTATAGCAAACATAACAAAACAAAGTAACCTATGGATAGAATCAATTAAAATCCTATATCCATCCCCCTGCCCCTGCCTATATCCTTTTTGATCACCTTGGCCACCTCCACCTGTTTTTCGGGTTTCATAAAGTTCTCCAGTACCTTGGCCTTTCCCTCCACCGTCCTTTCCTGTTTCATGGCCTGTTTCAACTCAAAACTCTCTTCCTTTCCCCTCTTGTAACCGAAGCTCTTATCAAAGCTCTGCTCTACCCCTATCTTATGGGCATTACGGTCGAAGCCCGCGTTCCTGGCAGCCCCTTGCTGACCCTTTGCCCTGGCGTTGGCATTGGGGCTCAGCTTGAACCTCCCGTCCCTGCTCCTGCGCCCTATGATAACATGTACGTGCATGTTGTTACCTTCCTTCCGTTGCCCTGATCTCATCCTGCCGTTCCTCACCTCTTTGTCCGTTCCCTTATGATGGCGGTAATGTTCCACTTTGGCGTACATGTTCACGTTCTCAGGTCTCAGTCCGTCACGCTTAAAGTCCTTCACCAGTTGGGGCATGTACTCCTTTTGGATCCATTCCTTCAGTTTCTTGGGGTCGTTGCCGATATGTGCCAGTTCCTTCTGCGACGGGTTGACCGATATCATGTAGAACTTGGCGTCCTTCTTCCCGAGTCCGTTCCTGCTCTGCCCGTCTATGGCCATGTCCACCTCCCGCTTGGTGATGTTGTCCCGATCTATATCGAAGAAGAGCTCCCGTTCCCTACCCTCCTTGGCAAGTTCCTTCTGCTCCTTTCCCAGATACTTTGTGAGGTCCTTGACACTCCCCTTGTTGTTGGCACCCTTGCCACCACCTGAAAAATCTATGTACATATCCTCAATGGTCAAGTCTTTGGAAATTGTCCCTGTACTCCCTGTTCAGCATGTCCAGTTCCTCCAACCTTATCTGCTCCCCGCCGAAGGTGCTCTTTTTCCTCAGTCCCTTCTGGTCGTGCAGATAGTCGGAGAACATCGCGAGTGCCGCCCTGTATACCTTGTTCCGCTCCTCGTTGATCGCATGCCGCCAACGGGACATCTCCTGTTCCACGGACTTCCGCAGTCCTGACATCTGCCTTGCCAGTTCCCCTATGTTCCCGAGTTCCCTTGACCTCTGCCTGAACTCTACCGAGGATGCGGCCAGCTCCTCCAGTATCGGGTCGAGCTTCGTCTTTTCCTGTTGCCTTATGAATCCTATCACACGGTTGTTCTCCTTCCTGAGTCCCTTGATGGCCTCCTTTAGGTCAGTGCCCCCTGCATCGAAGGGGTCTATCCCCGTCCGTTCGAAATAGGAGACCATCTGGGCGGTGAGCTCCTTCATGTTACTGCCGTGTAACTCGCACAGTTTTCCCAGTGTGGCGTGGGTCTCCTTGGAGACGACCACGACCTTTTTGCTTTCCTTTTTTGCCTTTTCCATCGATATGGGTTTATCATTTGGTTCACCAATATATCCACTATATCGATATAAAGGGCTATTTTTTTACAAAAGTTGACCATGGGTTAACTTTTTGTCGTGCCCATAGGGTACGATATGCCCCGTAGGGCAAGCGGAACGACGTGTAACGAGTGAGAACAGTATTCTTGCGTAGCTTGAATACCGTTCCCGCTTGCTATCTTTGAAAGATACGGGGATGGTTGGCCGCTTACGTAGTTTGCTGCCTTCCGTTCCTGTCTCTTTCATCATCAAATCCCTTTAGTCCTTCTCCCTTCCCTCCGATGTATCCATCACCTTCCTTCTATCCTATCAACCCATACGCGCCCTATACAAAAATATATCCTACATGCTTTTTGATAATGATGTGGAGTGATATGTTTACCTTTACATGAATAAATACATAATAACTTTTAGCTAGGAAAAGACCACTATGGTTTCATGGTGGTTTTTTGCATAGCTTGTCCGATACTATTATCGGAAAGATGTTCAAAAGCTACCTTATTTTATAAAAGTAGCTTTTGATGTGATTGATAACATAGCTTTCTCATTCACTTCCTTTGGAATACAGAATCGTTTTAAGGCCGTTTAAAGGATTTTATCTTTTTGTCGATAACTAAAGACTTCTTTTTATTCAATCGAAACAGTAGGCTTAAAATAGTATTGGTGCCTGATTTTAGGGTATATGTCCCTCCTTCTTCCCCACTCCCTCTTGAACAGCCCTTCTTAGTTCCTCGGGGTTCTGTCAAGTATTGCATCTTGGGGCGCGTAGCGCAGGAGCTGG
>CAYFJL010000226.1:0-5170 GCA_964343335.1 uncultured Polaribacter sp.
GAACTAAACAATTGGGTGCCATTCATGGATTGGTATTGGCAGCCTGGGCCTTAGCGGGCGTATTTGGTCCAACTGTTTATGATTTGGTAAAAAGTTCAACGGGGTCGTTGGATTTCACTTTGGCCATATTCGGACTCTTGTTTGCAATAGCCCTGATTGTTTCTATCTTGATGAAACGTTTAATCATTAAAAGTCTCAAAGAAGACGAAGCGAAACAATCAGAACTAAAACTATCCACATCTTAAATTGGTGGATATTAAAAATTTAAACGCAATCCGAGGTTGTAATTTCTTCCTCGGGTTGCATATCCGAATACATCCTGAAAATCTTCATTGAAGACATTGGTTACTGAAGCCATAAAAGTCAATGTATTGTTTAATAACGAATAGCTCGTATTGAGATCAAAAAGTTGATACGAGGGCAAGGTTGTAGTAACCGTTGAAAAGGTATTGTTATCAAAATAACTCGCCGTTCGGTCACCAACTCCTCTATAGGTTAGATTCACTCGTCCAGCATCCGAATATTGATAGTTTACCTGAGTAAAAAACTTATTTTTTGGTATGTAATCTGCCTCTAGAGTTTTGTTTGTATAGGTGTAATTACCATTGAAAGAGAGTGATTTAGAAATTTGCCAATCAATCACAGACTCCAACCCGTTCACATCAATTTGGTTGTTCGCATTCACATATTGTCCGAAGGGAGCAGTATTCAGACTCATGAAAATAATGGCTTCGCTTTCAACACGATCAAAATACACCAGATTAAAATTAAACGCGTCAACTTTACCTTCTACTCCAATTTCAAATGTTCTGCTAGTTTCAGGATTTAAGTCGGTATTACCAAAATCTGAAAACAGTTGATACGTACTTGGGGCAATAAAAGCGGTACTGTAGGTTGCTATACCTCGAAGCGATACATTTTCATTATTTAGGATATTTCTAGTGGCAGAAAAGTCATACACCAAATGATTTCCATAATTACTGTGGATATTCAAACGTGCTCCAGCATTGAAAATAACACCAAATGATGAATCATAGTTGACAGATAAATAGGGATCAGAGGTAGTGAAATTCGCTACGAATCGGTCTATATTTCCGAAGGGAGTAACAGAATTATTATCGTGTTCTTGAAAGTTGAAACCAGTGACTAATTGTAATTGATCGTTCAACTTATACTTATTGACAATATCTACAAAGATGCTTTCACCTTCAAATACTGAAGTGTTTAAAGTGTTTGAAAAAGTAGAGAAATTATTATCGGTTCGCTTCACTCGTTGTATACTTGCCAAGGCATAAAGTTCTCCGTTTTTATAGGTAAATCTTGGTTTAACTCCGTATCGAAACTGATACTGATCGCCTGAATTCAATTCAGTATCCGCAAAAATACCGGCATCATAATCAAATCTGAATGTATCGTAATTTAAGAAGGTCTCCACTGAAAACATTGAACTGGCCTTGTAAGACACTGATGCATAAAAATTATACGCCTCATAAGGATCATCTTCAAAAGGAGTGTTTGTATTACTTTTTGCTGATGATAAACCTTCCGTACCCAACATATTAAAGGAAGTTGAAATCTGAAAATCAGAAAGTTTTGCTCTAACGTTCACATTTTGATTTCGAAAGGCTGTAAACTCCGAAGTTGTGTTCGCTTCATTATTAGTGCCTAAAGTCACCTCATAAGAACCTGATACTGAATCCTTGGTGTTTTTCTTCAAAATGATGTTGATGACACCAGTGGCCGCTCCAGATCCATATAAGGTCGAGGATGCTCCCTTAAGAACTTCAATTTTTTCAATTTGATTCAGGGATAAAAACCGCAAATCAAACTCTTGATTGATTAAAGAAGGATCCGTCACTGGAACACCGTCTATCAAAACCAATACTTGTCTGCTTCTCCCACCTCTAACCAATAAGCTTCTTGGTTCTGAAGTATTGGTATTCGCTCCTCGAATCTCTACACCCGTGAGATTATTCAGGAGCTCTAGAACATTCTTCCCCTGATTTAGTTGAATGTCTTTTTGGGAAATTGTGTAAACCACGTTTGCCGTTTTTTTCTTGGACTGGGCAAATTTTGAAGCGGTAATAATAATTTCATCCAACTGCTCAATGCTGTCATTTTTTTGCTGAGCAGATGTGTTAAGTGCAAACAATACACCTAATGCACACATCACAACTTTTTTGTTGATCATGTTTTAAAATTTACTGATTCATTATAATCCGGTAAATGTCAAGTACAAAATGTTAGAAATCGTACGTAAACTTTTATCCCGAAAGCTTTGTTACTCGCAGATTTAGGCAGGTCTCCTGACTTATTTCTTTGTTGTCTACCTTCCCATCTCGCCAAATTATCTTCAGCAGAAACAGTGGTCTAAGACGAACAACAAACTCTAAAAAGAGATTTCGAATGAACTTCGAAATGAAAATTACAGTTGCGGGAACAGCTCTAGATTCTAACTAGATTCCCTTTTAATTCCTTCTGAATTATTTCCAAAAAGAAACCAAAATCTGATACGAAATTACGATTATTAATCCTACCCATCTAAATCTTTTTGATTTTTGTTTTTATATCTTTAAACCGAAGTAATGCCTTTCATTTTATTCCATATGGATTCCATTTTTAATAGTAAAACTTCTTTATCGACTCAACTTAAAATTGCAATCACATTACTGATTATAAGCATTTTAATAAGTTGCAAAACTGAAGAAATAAAGAAATCAAATGTTCCTTCAGAATTAAAATATGCTAAAGGTTTTACAATTGAAAAGGAAGGAGAACGTCGGATTTTGAAAATATTTTTAGCCTACCAGGGAGCGAAAGAAGTTTCATCCTACAGATTTGATAGAAAACCAAGTTCAGAGTCCATACAAATACCCATCCGAAGCATCGTTCCAACATCCACTACACATATCCCAATGATTGAGTTATTAGGTGAGGAAAGAAGTATTGTAGGGTTTCCATCTACCAACTTTGTATCTTCAGAAAAAACAAGAAAACTAATTGACTCGGGACAAATCAAAGAAGTGGGAATCAAGGGAAATTTGAATACAGAGATTCTACTCGAGCTGAAACCAGAAGCGGTGGTATCCTATGCCGTAAATGCTCCAGAAAAATCATTAAGTCTTATTGAACGCACGAACATTCCGGTTATCTACAATGGTGATTGGTTGGAAACCTCACCTCTTGGAAAGGCCGAATGGATCAAGGTATTCGGACTCTTATTCGATAAAGAAAAAGAAGCAGATAGTATTTTCAAGGCCATCGAAAAAGAATATCTAACTGCTGCTGATTTAGCAAAGAAATCAAACTTAACTCCTACCATTCTCTCTGGAGCTATTATGAGTAATGATATTTGGAACTTACCGGCTGGAGAGAGCTATGTTGCTCAGTTTTTAAAAGATGCTAATACCAATTATTTATGGCAAACTACTGAGGGAAAAGGTAGTTTGAATCTTAGTTTTGAAAGTGTTTTTGAAAAAGCAAAAGATGCAGAATTTTGGATTGCCCCTGGTTATTTTTCAAGCAAACAACAAATGGTGCAAGCCAATAAACTATATGCAGAATTTGAGGCTTTTAAAAATGATAAGGTTTATACGCCAACCACAAAACAAGGTGCCTCAGGTGGTGTTCTCTATTACGAACTAGCCACCATAAGACCATATCTTGTGTTGAAAGACATTATTAAAATCACGCATCCAGAAGTTCTTCCAGATTACGAGCTTACTTTTTTTGAAAAAATGAATTAATACGTCATTGCGAATAAATAGGGTGAAGCAATCTCAATAAAGAGAGTACTTCAATCAAACAGATTACTTCAGTCGTCCCTCCTTCTTAATGACGGATCCGACTGTCATTGCGAACAGAGTGAAGCAATCTCAATAAAGAGAGCACTTCAATCAAACAGATTACTTCAGCTGTTCTTCCTTCGTAATGACGGATCCGACTGTCATTGCGAACAGAGTGAAGCAATCTTTTCAAATTTTTCCATAATTTCAAATTATGAAAAAATGCTATGTCTACTTCTTATCCAATAAGAATGATACCGTCATCTATATTGGATTTACCTCAAACTTAACTAAGCGGATTTATCAACATAAATCAAAAATTTATAAAGGATTTACCTATAGGTATAACTGTGATAAACTAGTTTACTATGAAGAATTCGATTCTATGGAGGAAGCCATTGCAAGAGAAAAGCAATTAAAATCAGGAAAAAGGATAAAGAAAGAAGAGCTTATTAATTTAGAAAATCCCAAATGGGATGATTTAAGTGATGGATGGTTGTTTGATATCAGATAGTCATTGCGAACGAAGTGAAGCAATCTCAATAAAAATTGAATTAGATTTAAACAGATTACTTCGGTCGTTTCTCCCTCGTAATGACGGATCCGGCTGTCATTGCGAATAAATAGGGTGAAGCAATCTCAATAAAGAGAGCACTTCAATCAAACAGATTACTTCAGCTGTTCCTCCTTCGTAATAACAGATCTGGCTGTCATTGCGAACAGAGTGAAGCAATCTCATGAATCAGGTCTCCTCATTCCAACAGATTACTTCGTCATTGAATTCCTTGTAATAGCGTAGTCAAAGCCAGCCTTCGCGTGGATTTCAGTGGTATTGAACAATGGAATGGCTACATCTGCAGGCTGAATCAACAAAGGTATTTCCGTGCAGCCTAGAATAATGCCTTCTGCTCCATTTTCCTTTAATCTTTGAATGATTTCTAAGTATTGCTCCTTCGAGGCTTTAATTAACTCCCCAAACGCTAATTCCTCGTAAATCACTCGATGAACAATTTCACGGTCGGCATCATTCGGAATGATGGTCTCAATTCCGTTTTCCTTGAGCACCGAAGAATAAAAGTCTTTTTCCATGGTGTACTTGGTACCCAATAGTCCGACTTTTTTCAATCCCAATTCTTTAATAGCCCCTGCTGTAGCCGTCGCAATATGGATTATCGGAACGCTTACCTTTTGTTGAGCGTAAGGTTGACACAAATGCATGGTATTGGCTCCTATAAGTACACAACTGGCGCCTGCCCTTTCCAAATCATTCGCTGCTGTTGCTATGATTTCATTCAATTGATCCCAATTTCCTTGTGACTGTAATCTTGAAATGACACCAAAATCCATGGAATTAATCAATAGTTTTGCCGAATGTTTGGGTCCAT
>CAYFJL010000227.1:0-5093 GCA_964343335.1 uncultured Polaribacter sp.
CATGTTCTAAATCAAAATCGCTGCAAAGCTATTTGGTTGAAAGTCAAGAAAAAGACGGTTTCTTCTACGGCGATGTTCCTGTAAGCTCTTTAATGACGACCAAGTCGGGCGCTTCGGATGAAGCCATGGAAACCATGAAAACCATCAAAAAGATCAATGTTGCTTTCTTAAGAAAGACGGCTGATAATGATGCTGCTTATGAAAATGAGAAAAAAGAATTGAATGAAATCTTAGGTCAGAAAGATTACAAGAATTTAATGACCATGAAGATGAAAGGTATGAATGTAAAAGTCTATTATACAGGAGACACCGATTCAATTGACGAGATCATCACCTTTGGTTACAATAAAGAGGCAGGAGTGGGTGTTGCACGTCTTTTAGGCGAGAACATGAATCCGGCTAAAATTATCCAAATGATGCAAAGCATTCAAATGGATGGAGACGGAATTCAAAAACAATTCGGCGGTCTCTTTTAACCAAAGTGTATCAAATCATAATTTCAGAGAACTACAATCCATATGGGTTGTAGTTTTTTGTTGGTTCTTTTTTATTTAACGAGCCATTAACAAGGGTAAGTATACATTTTGCTATTTTTGACTGCAATATGAACGTTAGATTATTTAGATTTCTCCTTACTATAAGCCTTTTCCTTACGAGTCTTACATCCACCTTTGCTCAAGATCAAGTGTATCGAGGAGAGCGCACACGCGATTTCAATTTAGTGCACACCAAGTTAAAAGTGGATTTCAATTTTGAGAACTCTACTATGAATGGTGAGGCTTGGGTAACCCTAAAACCTCATTTCTTTGCTACCAATGAACTAACATTGGATGCGAAAGCCATGATTATCAATAAAATCGAATTGAACAATCAACCGCTTTCTTTTACATATAAGAATAAGACAGAATTACAAATAAAGCTTCCAAGAGAATATAAAAGGAATGAGGAGTTCACCGTTTATATCGATTATGTGGCTCAACCTGAAAAGGTCTATCAAAAAGGAAGCACGGCCATTACTAGTGCCAAGGGGTTGTATTTTATCAATCCGACTGGGAAAGTAGCGAATAAGCCTACCCAGATATGGACGCAAGGTGAAACCGAAGCGAGCAGCTGTTGGTTTCCAACCATTGATGCGCCCAATCAAAAAACATCTCAAGAGATTTATATTACGGTTCCTAAGAAATATGTAACCTTATCCAATGGAAAACTCGTTTCTCAAACCAATAAAGGGAAGAATCGCACTGATTACTGGAAATTGGATCAAAAGCATGCGCCTTATTTATTTTTTATGGGGATAGGTGAGTATGAAATCATCAAGGATTCTTATAAAGACATACCCGTGCATTATTATGTGGAAAAGGAATTTGCACCTTATGCCAAAGATATTTTCGGAAACACACCAGAAATGATCGGATTCTTTGCTCAGAAACTCGGAGTCGAATATCCTTGGAACAAGTATCATCAAATAGTCGGTAGAGATTATGTAAGCGGCGCTATGGAGAATACTACAGCCGTGATTCATGGTGAAAGTATTTACCAAACTCCAGGTCAGCTTATCGATCAGAACATCAAGGAAAACACCATTGCTCATGAGATTTTTCATCATTGGTTCGGAAACTTGGTGACCACCGAAAGTTGGAGCAATCTGACTTTAAACGAGTCTTTTGCCAATTATGGCGAATACCTATGGCGTGAGTACAAATACGGAGCTACGGATGCACAAATGCATCTTTTTGAAGAAGGGCAAGCATATATGAACGGACAAAACGAGACGAAGAGCCTCGTGCGTTTCGATTATGCTGATAAAGAAGACATGTTTGATTTGGTAAGCTATAACAAAGGCGGACGAATTTTACACATGTTGCGAAACTATCTGGGTGATGAAGCCTTTTTTGAAGGTTTAAAGATCTATTTACAGACCTATAAGTATCAAACAGCAGAAGTACATCAATTGCGATTGATCTTCGAGGATTTGGTCGGAAAAGACCTCAATTGGTTCTTCAATCAATGGTATTACGGCAGCGGTCATCCAGAGATTGATATTTCCTACGATTACAACACGATTAGAAAAACAGTAAGTGTGAATTTGTACCAATTGCAAAACAAGCCTTTCCAATTTCCTTTTACTATTGATATCTATGAAGGAAATAAAAGAACGCGTCACACGGTTTTTGTGGAAGGTAGAGATGCGTCCTTTACTTTTCCATATACCGAACAACCTAGTTATATCCAAGTGAATGCAGACGGCGCCTTACTTTGTAAACTGAATGAAAACAAAATTCAGAGCGATTATATTTTCCAGTTACAGAATGCTGAACAGTTTGAACACCGTAGAGAAGCTTTGTTAGAATTGGTGAAGAAACAAGACGATCGTAAAGCTTTTAACGCCGTGGTTAGCGCTTTGGATGACAAAGCTTACAAAATCAGAATCTTGGCCTTAGAGAACATCGATTTGATTAACAAGTTCGCTAAGAAGGATGCCATTGATAAAATCAAACAACTCGCAGCAAATGATAAGCGAACACTTGTAAGAGCTGCGGCCATCGGTACTTTGGGTAAATTGGTAGATCCTGAATTAAAAGCAACCTTTACCAAAGCTTTAGAAAGTAAATCCTATTCGGTTTTAGGACGAGCATTGGTATCCTTGTA
This sequence comes from uncultured Polaribacter sp., assembly GCA_964343335.1. Taxonomy (GTDB): domain Bacteria; phylum Bacteroidota; class Bacteroidia; order Flavobacteriales; family Flavobacteriaceae; genus Polaribacter. Next base: position 2,650 of record CAYFJL010000227.1, read on the forward strand.
TTACATTGATAAACCTACTGCCTTAAAGAAATCGAAAGAATTACCGGACGAAGTACGTAAGATTTTAGCGACGCCATTGACTCGAATTTTCATTGAAGAAAATGATCAATCCGAATTACCATTCGTAGCCAAGAGTGTCTTATCTGGAATGTTCTTAACGGGTGACGATCAAACCAAAGCCTTGTATAAAAAAGCATTTGATCAAATTGCAACCAGTGATAGTATTGAAGCCATCACCAACTTAACCGACGATATGGTGGTGAAAGGGAAGGAGTTCAAATCCTTTAACTTCGATAAGGTTGCGATAAACTTAATGCGTAAAATGATTCAAGATCAGGAGAAAACTCAGAACTCCAACAAGCGCAGAATCGTAGAGATCATCAAGGAAAACATGGCGAAGTTACTGTAGTAGAATTCTCCAGTAAGGCTCTGTCAACCAAAGAATGATCAAGATTACCAAAAAACCTAGAATAAATTCTAGCATTCTTTGACGGCGGTATTTTAATCGAATTTGATCTTTAATACTCTTTAATTCACTCTTAGACACTTTCGTTTCCATGAGCTTACCTTTCTTCTTGGACTTGATAAGTTTCTCTTTTCGCTTTCGCAATTCATCGCGCATCTCTGCCTTCCGTTGCTTTGCAAACGTCTGACGATTGATTAAGACCTTATATGAACCCCAAACACCACTCATGTTTATTGCTTGTGATACTCATCAAAAGTTCCATCATCATAAAAGACAACGATTCGATTGATACGTTTTCCACTTGAAGAATTGTGGGTATCAAATAAGGAAGGTTTGGAATTCGCTTTTACTTCTCTTTGAACAGTCGTAACCGAGGCAGGGTAGGACCCTTTTCCCTTCAACAACCATTCTACATCAACATCCGGAATCGCATTACTTACCTTTATAATGAAGTCCAAACTAGGTTTGTTTCTTCCTGATAAAATATGAGAAATACTGGAGCGCTGTACCCCAATTTTATCAGCAAAACTTGAGGCCGTAAATTGATGGTAATCCATGATTTTCTTGATGCGCTTAGTAAACTGCTCGTTGTTTATCATTGTAACCCTATTGATTGATACAGTTGTAAAATTAATTCAAAGATTTCCCTATTCCAAGGAGAAAATGATAATTTTATTATTTAAACTTATTAATTAGTTAATATCTATAAATTATTGATTTACTTTATTTTAGTACTTTAATTTAAATGATCAATAAGAAATTCTTATCAAGTCAAACACAATAGATACTCCTTGTAATCTCTTTGTTTCCATTTGTAACCTTATTGTCAAAATAAGCTGTTTACTTTTGTAACTATCACACATGCAACTATAGTGTATATGCATTAATTTATTCCCTATTTTTACATCATCAATTAAGGATATTTTGGATACAAACTTTCTTCAAAATTTACACAACAATTACAAAGAGAAATCCTTGTACGGAAAATGGATTCGTCATGAGCAAATCCTTCCGTTAATGGAAGGCCTACAAGATAAATTCAAAGTAGCTCAGGTTGGTTCATCTGAAGAAGATCGATCTATCCATTCCTTAGATTTTGGTACTGGACCGATGAAAATTCTGATTTGGACCCAAATGCATGGAAATGAAAGTACGGGCACCAAAGCCGTATTTGATCTTTTGAATGTTTTGGTTTCTGATAATGAAATCGGCAAAACCCTTGAATCGGTCTGTACGATCAAAATCATACCTATGCTGAATCCAGATGGCGCCGAACAATATACTAGGGTCAATGCCAATGAGGTGGATTTGAACCGCGATGCAGTTGCTGTTTCAGCTGAGGAAAGTAAAGTATTGCAAACCGTATTGGATGACTTTCAACCAAAGTTCTGCTTTAATATGCACGATCAGCGCACCATCTTTGGCGTAGAAGGTACTCATAATCCTGCAACGCTATCCTTTTTAGCACCTTCGGAGGAAGTAACCAAGCAAATCACACCAGGACGAAAGGAAACTATGAATGTGATTGTTGCCATGAATTCCATCGTTCAGCAATTCATTCCGAATGGCGTGGGGCGCTATACCGATGAATTCTATCCAACGGCAACTGGAGATAACTTCCAAAAAATGGGATATAATACGATTTTGATTGAATCTGGACATTTTCCAAAAGATTATGTGCGTGAAAAGTCGAGAGAGTTTACGTTTTATGCCTTGTTATCTGGGTTACACCATATTGCTACTACAACAAGTTTTAATGATTACGAGCCCTATTTTGACATCCCGAACAACAACAAAGACTTCCTAGATGTCATCCATCGATTTTCCAATAAAGCTGATGAAGGCTATCAATATGAAGATGTAATTCTAGAGAATCAACTTGTTTCTCGATTGAGAAAAGTGGAACTTTTGGATGTTTCAGGTAAAATCGGACATTTTGAAATCGTTTTCGATAACGAATAATTCAATTTTTCTTACA
>CAYFJL010000228.1:0-5029 GCA_964343335.1 uncultured Polaribacter sp.
CCAATTATAGCATCAAAGATAATGCCTTATTTGAACTAGATTGTGTAAAGAATGTTAAAATGAATTATTTCACAGGGAAATTGAAATAGGTGTTTGGAAATGGTTCATTGTGCAAGGTAAAGTGCCACCATTCGTTTTCATAAGGTTTGAATCCGTTTTTGAGCATTACATTCCGAAGTATCATTCGGTTTTTCATTTGATTTTTACCAATTCCTTTGTAAAAAGGATGGGATTCTGTTCCGAAGAAATCAAAAGGACTGCCCATATCTAATTCCTTTCCAGTTTTCAAATCAACCAGCGTTAAATCGACCGTGCTTCCGCGAGAATGACCCGATTTTGAAGCAATGTATCCTTGGTTGAACAATTGACTTTTGGGTACAGCGGGATAATATTCTCTCTTTTTAAGGGTGTCTTTCAAAACCTTTGCCCATCGCACAAAATGATCTACGGCTTGTTGTGGTCGGTAAGCGTCAAAGATTTTTAAACTGAGCCCCTTTTCTTTTAATTCATCTTGGACTTTTTTAAGTGCTACGGCTGTGGGTTGAGAAACGATAATGACAGAACGTAGGTAGCCATCAATAGGACGACCAATAAAGTTGTTGGAAGTGATGTAGCGCAGCTCCATTTTTATGCTAGGATCAACATCATACAAGTACGCAAATTCTTCCGGTTTCTCTTGAGCAAATCCGAGTGAAATAAACAATAGAAAAACGATTCCCAGAATTTTATTCATACCTTAGTTTTAACCTTTCAATCAAAAGTACAATAATTATGAATGCCTTGTCTTTAACCACACCTGCATTATTGTTTTCGGCAATTTCGCTCATCATGCTAGCCTATACCAATCGGTTTTTGGCCTATGCCGCGGTGGTTCGAAATTTACATGCCAAATACAAAGAGCGAAAAGATGACATGCTTTTGGATCAAATACGGAATTTAAGCACGAGATTGCAGTTGACACGTTGGATGCAAATTTTAGGCATTGCAAGCTTGTTGTTATGCGTATTGACCATGTTTTTGATTTACATTGAATTCAATACCATTGCTGTTTATATCTTCGGATTGGCCTTGATTTTATTGATTGTTTCCTTGGCTTTATTGATTCGAGAAATTCAGATTTCTGTAGATGCCTTGAGTTTGCATATTTCAGATATCAACGAACAGTTGAAAAAGAAGAAAAAGAAGTAAGTCACCAGTTTATTGATCCAAAAGTACTTTTATCTCATATAGGTTTTTGAGTGTGTCTTTGGTGGCTATCTTAAAGCCATTTAAAAATTTATCCTCGTTTTTGGATTTGTAAATGCGCAATTGATTTTTCCCTTTTGCTAATAAAACTTTTGCCTTAGAAATGTGTGATAGGATTTGCTGCTCTTTTGGATTTTTCGAGCTATCCGAACCTTCAAGAAATTTCGTGTAATATTCTTGAATTCCTTTAATCGAATTTAGTACCGCATTCAGATTAGAATCAATATCATTGTTATGCTGAAAAATATCCTCTAATTCTTCAATGTTTCTGGTGATTATATTTAGGTAATGAGCTGGCAATTGTTTGATTTTAAAGGGATGTCTTGTAAAAATTTTTCAATCTAGAAAAATTAAGAATTTAGTTTTGAATGTTTTTTATTAGTTGGACGTAAAGACTTATAAATTTATTTTTTGCGTTAATATTTGAAAAAGGATGATTATCATAAGTTATAAATTTACCATCAGGGTTTTTAACGCATTTTTGATCGGTTTTACAATAGAAATAAACTGTTGAGTCATTAGAATTTTCTAAATCTTCAATGTCCATTTTATCCAAATAAACAGTGGTTACCGAGCCAATTCTATTAATTATTAAGCGATTGTCGATTAAATTTAATTTTGTCTTTCTACTGAAAGTATAATTATTACCTATAATTATCTGCATTTCAGTAACTAATTCTTTATTGCTTAAATCCTTTAAACTCCGAGAAGCAGAGTTTTTTGATAGTCCCTTATTTAGTTTTTTTTTTTTTCTTTATTCAATCTCTGCGCCAGTTCTCTTAATTTAAAAAAATATTCTTTGGCTTTATCAAGATTATAAAATACCCAATACCATGAGGAAACGGATTCGAGCAATTTTTCAGTTGCTATTTGTTTTACTGGAAAACTATTAAGATTGCTTTTTGAATTAATAACTACCATAAATACCTCGGTGTTTTTTTTAGGATGTTTTGCTTTGCGGAGTTTAAATTCATTTATTTTTTGAGGGTTTAATTGAATTCTGAACGAGTTGTTATATTCAAAATGCAAATCACTATTTTTTACTAAAAGTTTTGATACCATTGAATTTTCAACTGATCTTAATGAATGACTTCTAAGTAAATTATTAATGGAGGTTACTAATTGGCTGGAGCTGATTGACGATAGCGGATTACTATTCTTTACCTTTGAATTATTGGTGACTTTTTTCTTCTTTTTCTGTTTTTCGATTTCCTTATTGAGTTCATTTACGTAATAGTCATCGTTGTCTCTCTTATTTTTCAATAAGTCATTTCCAACATCATAAGTATTCTTTTTCTTTTTCGAACCTACCTTTCTTGATAAAGCATTGACTTTATCTACCGCAGCGTTTACGGCTTGTGCAAAATTATTAAAGGCATTTTTTGTTCTATTAAAATTGGTCCTAAGTTTGTTGTATTCAGTAGACTCGGCCTTGTTGAAAGCAAGAGCATAATAACGCATATCATCATTATAGCGTAACGCATTGTCTATCGACGAGTTCAAACTATTCACTTCATAATTTACTCCTTCGTATTTATTTTTTAGACGAAGGGAATTTGATTTTATTGAATTCAGGCTTGATTTGATTTTTTTTGTCTCCAAGTAAAGGAGATGGGCGCCACGGGACTGAGTGCTATAGTTCCTACTCGACATCATGCCTAAATTGTCATCTGCCACGCTTCCGTAAACGGTGATTTTTTTGATGGTTTTTTTAATGTTATCCAATTCTTGAGAGTAGGAAACAAGGGATAAAAAGAAAACGAAATAACAAAGTGCTTTTTTCATATCGATTCGTTGTAATGAGTCCCTAAATATATAAAAAAGTAAGCGTCGTTTTTGCAAACGACGTCTTACCAAGTAAACTAATAAAAAACCAAGTATTAGTTTCGTATATAACTAACAAACTAAATTTTTAAGGAGATCAAAGAGTAATGCTGAAGTATACATTACGAACTCTACTATTGCTGTGTACATGATGGGTTGATTTTTGGTTGATTGATTTTTGGTTGATTGATTGTTCCGCTGTTGATTGATTTATTTTAAGGAAACGCTTCCACCAGAAGAAGATTTCTTATTTACCTTCTTCGGGTTGCCTTTCACATCGATGTCTCCGCCGCTAGAAGCTTTTGCATTCAATGATTCTGTAGCCTGAATATTAATATCAGCACCACTTGAAACATTTACCGTTACATCTTTACTTATGAGTCCGTAGGCATCAATAGATGCGCCACTGGTTGCTTTCGATGAATGCATAATCGTGTTTCCTTTGATTCTGATATTAGAACCACTGGTTGATTTGGTTTCTACGTTTTCCGCAGTTACTTCCAAACGAACATCTGCTCCACTTGTAGAAGTTACTTTCAAGCTTTTGGCATTGATCACCGATTTACCGAACACATCACTACCACTGGTCGCAGTGATGGCCTCAATGTCGGTACAGGTTACCAATACTTTTCTCGAAGCGGCTCTCCAAATATTCTTATCGGTATAGATTTTTAAAACTCCGTCCCTAACTTCGGTGATGATTATGTCTTGTAAGTTTTCGTCAGCTTCAACTATCACACTATTCTTAGTGCCTTGTGTTAAGTGAAGATCCAGACCACTACTTACTCGAATGCTTGTAAATTCTTCGCCAGTAGTTCTATTCTGAGTGGTCACATTTCTATTTCCATTGACACGATTCATCATGTCTATTGAGCAAGAACTTAATGTCAACACCCCGAGAAATAATATGATTAGATTTTTTTTCATGATTACTGTTTTTAATTGATATGGCTAATTTCTGTTGGTTTTGAGGTTTCCCCAAGGAATTCATACTGGGTTGTATGAATTCCCTGACGAACTGTTAAATAGTTTCCTCAATTTCTGTTTTCTTTTCCTTTTTAACTGTTTTCACTTCTTTTTCCTCTACGCAATCCGTGCAATCCAAAACCGTGTCAGTCATGATGAAATGGTGATTTCCCATGTCTTTGTAATAGATTTCTTGCTTGTTTTCTGTGTAGTACAAAAAGTTCTTTGCGCTATTGTCTATGAATACATTTACATTTTCTGGAAGAAAAATGGTGGCTTTTACCTGCTCTTCTTTCCAAATATTCTTGAATTCTGAAAGGAAATAAGCATCTAATGTTAAGGTCTTATCTGATAGATCAAAATTGTATTTGATCTTTTCAGCATTCCCCTTGGCCATGCTCGTATTTCTTCCTCTAGATTCTTTTTCGATTAATAAATAAGCGCCTTCTTCGTTACTTTTCTTCACATCCACTTTGATGTAGTTGGAATAGATGAAGTTGTTCCCTTCGATGGTAATTTCTTCAACTCTCGAGCTGCGTCTTAAGTTGTGTCTGTAGATAAGATCATCATTGTTTACCATTTTAATCGTCAAGGTATCTAACGGTTGAATGGCGAGTGCTTTTTTTTGAACGGTGCTTCCTTCCTTGGCATGGGAGGTTCCAAATTCCAAGCCAGTAAACACAAGCGTTAATAAAGCAGCTAGCCAAATACCCAATAAGGTTAGGGAAGTAGCTTTATTCAACTTTCGCACACTACTTGATAAGATTCGCAATCCTAAGATGAATAATAAAAGGAACGGAATACCTACCAAAAGGAAAACTGCTAAGGTTAATACCCATTTTGGTAAAACTGAATCATAGAAGAATGGCGGATAATGTAGGAACTCACCATCAATTTCTAAAAATTCCAAACTGCCTACGGAAAACCCACTAATGATTAGTGATAAAATAACAGCCGCAGCGACAACTACTAAAATGAACCCGATGAATTTTCC
>CAYFJL010000229.1:0-5013 GCA_964343335.1 uncultured Polaribacter sp.
CTAAGCGAAAGCTTCAAATATTGTCTATACGAAGAATCGCAAATGTATGTATTCAATTTCAAATATAACGAAATATAAAAATGTAATCCAAGTGGCTTACATCTTTTTTTCTAATTAAATGAAAATTGCAATATGGGTAAGTTAAAACCAGAGGATATTGCATTAAATAATAAGATAGCGCATAGAATCAAAGAATTGCGCATACAAGCTGACCCTAATCAAAAAAGGTTTGCAGAAAATAATGATTTGGAAAGGCAAACTCTAAACAGGTGGGAAAGTGTTAATGACAATCGAGGCGTTTCAATACACACAATCAATAGATTTTGTAAAATAATAAATATTAGCCTAAAAGAATTTTTTGCTTCAGACTCATTTAAAAATCAATAATTCTTGCTTCCTACAACTTATCGATTTTCTGTTTTTTAATTTCCTTACGGAATTCCACATTTTCTTGTCTTGGAAAATTCTTACATTTAACGTCATCTCCCCGAAAGTTTCTTGAAAATAACGAAAACTGTGTTTTGGATACAATTACAAAACTTGTATATAACCGACCAAATTGGCGGTATACACTGAATAAAGTTGGGAATTTAAACGAGTTGGCTTTCATTTAAAAAGAAATAATATGAAGATAATATCACTATTTAATAACAAAGGGGGAGTTGGAAAATCTACATTAGGGTATCATTTAGGATACGCACTAAACGAAATCGGTAAGAAAACGTTAATGGTAGATTTAGATCCTCAATGTAATCTTACAATTTGTGGAATTGATACTGAGGAACTCCATGAAATTTGGTTAGAGGAAGATGAATTTGTGGATGATTTTGAAAAGTTCAATGCAAATAATGACCTTTTACAAAAACCACGAAGTATTCACTTTCTTTTGAAACCTACTGAAGATGGTTTAAGCGACTTTGATATTATTCCACCTCCAGTTGAACTTGATAAGAACCTCCATTTGATACCAGGTCGTCTATCAATTCACAAATTTGAAAATAAACTAGCTGAAAGATGGAGCGGAGCATATCAAAGTGACAATTTGGCAATTAGGACGATTACCAAGATTCGAGAAATTTGCAACTTATATTCTGACAAATATAATTACGATTATATCATAATAGATACTTCTCCAAGTCTAGGGATTTTAAATAAAACCATAATCTCAACTGTTGACGGTTTCTTCATCCCTGCTCAACCAGATATGTTCAGCCTTTATGGCATAAGGAATATTGGGTCATCTTTGAGTCTCTGGCAAAAGGAATTTGAAACAATCTATAATCTAATTTCCTCCGATAAACGAAATAAGTTCCCTGAAAAGTTTGTGCAATTTCTTGGCTACACAATTTACAATGCTAAGAAATATACTACTGATAAAAATGAATACGATCTAGCGCAAGCTCATTACTCCTACGTTCAAAAAATCCCTGATGTCATTAAAGAGTTTATCAAAGAATCAAATCGAGTTCATTTATCTGAAGAACATATAGAAAGTCCAATAGGGGCTGACGCTGTAATACATACCCATAATACTTTTCCTTCAGTTGCTCAAAGTCTTAATTGTCCAATGTGGCAAGTTCCTGAAGTTTATACTGAACTTTATAAAAACAACAGAGAATGGTTGGAAGAGCGGGAAATTGAACCAATAAATCAAGGTAGTTACGGTCGATATAGAGAAACCAAAGACCGATATATTGCTTTTGCAGAATCTCTTATTGAACGCCTAAACAATTTGTAAAATGGAGAACTTTGAAAGTGTATTGAGCTTTTATAAAGATCCAAATACTCAATTTCAACTCGAATCATTTAGAAAGAGAGTAAAAGACTTTTTTGAAAACAATCCTGTGTTTAGCTATGATCTTGCAATTGTTCATTCCGTAAAATCTAGATTAAAGGATGTTGATCATTTGAAAGAAAAATTAGTCCGTAAGAGAAAGGAGAAAGGGGTTGATATTACTTCTGAAAACCTATTTTCTGAAATCACAGATTTAATAGGCGTTAGAGTACTTCATTTATATTTTGATCAATTTGGAGTTATTCACAGGGAAATAATGAAACAAATTGATAATGGAGAATGGATTCTTTTTGAGCCTCCAAAAGCGTACACCTGGGATCCCGACATGGCTGAAGAATTTGAAAAGCTAGGCATCAAATCAACACGTAAAGATAGCTACACTAGTGTTCATTATGTAATAAAGCCAAATCCAAAAGAAAATGTCTTTTGTTGCGAAATCCAAGTGAGAACCTTGTTTGAGGAAATCTGGGGTGAAATTGACCATTCAATTAACTATCCAACCAAAACCAATAGTATAGCTTGTTCAGAACAACTAAAAGTTCTTTCAAAACTTGCATCTACAGGCACTAGATTAGCAGATTCGATTTTTAGAAGCCATAACGACCATAAAAAAAAATGAAAGCCAATAAAAGCTGTAATCAATAGCTCCCAATGGGACGCTACTGCTTATAGTTAATAAACATAACCACAATGAAAATTTGGATTCTTCTTTTATCTTTATTTTTCAGCTTGACAATTTTTGCCCAAGTAAATCCGAATTACCATAAAGTTAAAGGTTATTACAGAAAGGACGGAACTTATGTTAAACCTCATTACAGAACAAATCGGAATAATACAAATCGTGATAATTATACAACTAAACCAAATGTAAATCCACATACAGGAAAGCGTGGTTATATAGAACCTGACAATAAATCGACTTCCAACTACTCTCTGCCTTCATCAACTTATGCAAATAAAAGCTATACAAACTATAGAAATTCTAGTATTAGTTTTTTTACAAATTACGGGCAAGCAGGAAACACCAAAATTTGGATTGATGGGTCTTACAGGGGAAGCTTAAATAGTTATTTCCAATCTGGCAGTCCAAATTGTGGTCAAAACGGGACATTAAAAGTAAATTTAACACCAGGTAAGCATTCTTATAGAGCCGAAGATGGAGCGGGTTTTTCTTGGGAAGGAACTTTTACTACAACTGCCAATAGTTGCGAAACGTTAAAGTTAAATTCATCAGCAGAAAATAGATACAATTTAGGTGTTTATAGAGCAAAACAGAATTATAAAACTTCATATTTAAATTATGTTGTCCCGTTTACTGTCACTGCTTTTGACCCTTATATTGGAGCGGGAACAACATTGACGATTGATTTATTTCCGCCAAATTATTATCGAACTGGAGACAAGAACTTTGATAAAGGTTATCGAAAAGTTGCAAGAAAAAAGAAAATTATTGCTACAGTCGTATCATTTGGATTAGGATTTTTAACTCACGAATTGATAGGCGATGAATTAAATGAGAGTTTAAACGGAACGTATTAAAAGCTACTTAACATAGGTGCTAGAGTATTGCCTGTTCTCGCCTACTTTTTAAAAGCCTTGCGGATTTTCAGTTTGGTGCGTGTTATCAAATTTAAATGCTAAACAATGCATCCACTCAATAGACCATTTTGTATAATGTGAAAAAATCGTGAATGAATTTAAAATCTCGTCCAGAATTAAAATTAATTGCTGAATCCCTCAAAACATTGAAAGCGGCCGGGATTATTAGAACCAAAAATTTAGTTGGGGATTTAGGAGAATATTACTGCCAAGAATTATTCAATATTGAGCTTTGCAAAATCGTGGAAAAAGGATATGACGGAATTGACTCTGATGGAAAAAAAGTTGAAATAAAAACTCGTAGAGAACCTACAAAATCAGCAAAAGTTATTTTCAGAGGTTTTGATTTTGATTACTGCTTATTCGTAGAACTAAATGAATTTTTCGAGCCTATCTGTATTTTGAAAATTGACTCTCAAGAAATACAGAGAAATATAGATGTAAAAGGAGATAGATTATCTGTGAGTAAATTAAAAACCAAAACAAATAATCTTCAATTATTACCTTAGAAAATGGGATTTCAATTATGGTATTTAAAGAATACCGGAATTACTCGAAATGGAACTACATTTTCATAATTTCAGGGCATATTTGTAGCCTTACCTTTTTTGTATATTTAACTGTGCATCCTATATGTGGTATCCTCTCTTTTGTGTTTAGTGGCATCTGTATGATCATAAGCTATAAATAGGTGTGTAGGGAAGGTTAAACAGAAAAAATATACCAACTCACTTCATCTACAGAGCTGTGGACAGACATACACTCAAAATCTCAACTGTTTCCATATATTTGAGAATAATTAGATTTCACTCACCCAGAATTAAAATCACTTCATGTCCGAAGAACAAAAGAAACTACTGGAAACGCAATTGTGGAACATTGCCAATGAGTTTGTAGCCATACCCCTTTTAGGACATAGTCAAATTCATAAAATATCATTAATTGTCCCAGCCCTTTTTTAGGATGCGCTCGACCATATTGTACTTATATGCACCAAATTCCGTTGCCCTTCTACAGGCGCTGTCAAGACGGTCCCTGCCATATTTTTTGGGAAGGTGCAGTACGCCAAGACAGGATTTATAGGATTGTTCGAGATGCTGCTTCTTGTCCAATATGGCCATGATGTAGCCTTGGCAGCTTTCCCCTATGTTTCCGGCCCAGGCAATGAACCTTTCACTGCTCCATTCGCTGACGAAGCGGTGGTGGGAGGGCATGTGCCCCGCCAGAGTGGTATAGCCGTAACGCTTCCTGTTCCTTTGGTGCACGGCCAGCCTTTCATGTTTGTGGTAGACCTCGACCATACTGTCGGTATAGACGAGCTTTACCTGTTTGCCGATATGCCTGTAGTGTACGCTGTAATAATGCTTGTCCCTGCCAAGGTAGATATGGCTGTTCTTGTGCACGGTGGCCTGGGCGTACCGTTTTATCTCATAGCGTTTCTCGGGCAGGGGCATCAGTTCCCGGCTTTCCACCTCGAGGAACAGTGAACGTCGGGAGTATTCCCTTCCCCTGAAGGACATGTCCTTGTGCTTTTCCAACAGTTCCCGAATCGCGGTGTTGATATCGGCCACACTGTGGAAAGTCTCGTTCCGTAAGGGCGCGAACACCCTTGTGTAGAT
>CAYFJL010000230.1:0-4973 GCA_964343335.1 uncultured Polaribacter sp.
TTACACTCGGTATAAAAATTAAACAATCATGGGAAAATTTGAAATTTACAAAGACAAAAGAGAAGAATTTAGATTTCGTTTAAAAGCGGGAAATGGTCAAACCATCTTATCAAGTGAAGGATACAAAACCAAAGCAAGCTGTAACAACGGAATAGAATCTGTGAAAAAGAACTCCCAAGATGATAATCGTTTTGAAAGACGTGAATCAAAAAGTGGAAAACCATTTTTTAATTTAAAGTCTACAAACGGACAGGTGATTGGGAATAGCGAAATGTACTCATCAGCAAGCGCCATGGAAAATGGAATTGCTTCTGTGAAGAAAAATGCGCCTGATGCATCTGTAGATGATCAATCATAAAAACAAATGAGATTTAAAAAAACCGGAATGAGCTACTCATTCCGGTTTTTTTATGTGTTTTCTTATCGTTTCCAAGTGCCACCATATTTGTAAAGCGGATTGTCTTTTTTAACCTTTAACAAACAAGATTCGCAGGAAAAAACCCATTTCGGAGGTTGTTTGTATTGAATTCGATACATGGTAGAGAAGTCCTTGTCACAGATTTCGCAATACTTAATTCGATAAGTCAAAATAGTTCTGATTTGAGATACAAAAATACGCATAAAAAAACCCCAAGACGATGCTTGAGGTTTTGCTTTACTGTGTTATTCAAATTACCAGATTCGTACACGATCTTCGGGTGCTAAGTACATTTTATCTCCAGGCTTCACATCAAAAGCTGCGTAAAATGCATCAACATTTTTCAATGGCATGTAAGCTCTGTACATTCCTGGTGCATGGGTATCTGTCATGATTCTATTTTTTAAGGCTTCATCACGCATTTTGGTTCTCCAAATGGTTCCCCATGACAAGAAGAAACGTTGCTCTGGCGTGTAGCCATCAATATTGTCAGGACGACCATTTTTCTCTAGGAAGATTTGCAATCCTTCATAGGCTGCTTGAACACCTCCTAAATCACCGATGTTCTCTCCTAAAGTAAACTCACCATTCAATTTCATGCTATCAATGGCAACAATATTACTGAACTGTCCAATGAGCTTCTTACCTGCCTTTGCAAATTCCTTGGAGTCTTCTTCGGTCCACCAATTTCTTAAGTTTCCATCACCGTCAAATCTGGAGCCAGAATCATCAAAACTGTGTGAAATTTCATGTCCGATTACAGCACCAATTCCGCCATAATTTACCGCTTCATCAGCTTGATAGTTGTAGAATGGAGGCTGTAAAATGGCTGCTGGAAAAACAATTTCATTATTCAATGGATTAAAATAGGCATTCACCGTTTGTGGCGACATAGCCCATTCAGAACGGTCTACTTCCTTGCCTAATTTCGCCATGTTTTGCTTGTAATTCCACATGTTCACATTCAAAGCATTCTCGAAGTACGTTCCGCCGTTTTTAATAGCTTTCACTTGTAGGTCTCCGTAGTCTTTCCATTTATCAGGATAGGCAATTTTAACCGTTAGTTTGTTCAATTTCTCCAAGGCTTTCTTTTTGGTTTCTTCACTCATCCAAGGCAATTGTGCAATACGCTTTTCAAAACCAAGCATTACGTTATCGATCATTTCCTTTGCCTTTGCCTTTGCTTCTGGCGGGAACTTCGCGTCTACATATAATTTTCCTAAGGCTTCTCCAACAGCGCCATTTACATTGGCAAGTGCTCTTTCATCTCTAGGACGTTGTTTCTTAGCACCGCGCATTTCTTTGTTGTAGAACTCCCAGTTGGCTTTTTCTAAATCGGTAGTTAATACTCCCAAGGCGCCGTTAATGGCATTCCAACGCAACAACAATTTCATGTCGCTTACAGAAGTGTTTTCATACACTTCATTCATCGCTTTAAAATACTTTGGATCCGTTACGATTACTGTCTCTAAATCGGTAACTCCAATACCTTTTAAGTGAGCATTCCAGTCGATAGCAGGAGCAATTTTTTGTAAGTCAGCCACGCCCATAGGGTTGTACATTCTACGTGCATCTCTACTTTCTTCCTTCGTCATTTGAGGTTCTGCCAAACTAGATTCAAGTGCAACAATGGTTGCCGCATTTTTCAAGGCAGTGGCTTTGTCGTCACCGAATTCTTGAAGCATACGAGCAATAAAAGCCTCGTATTTTACTTTCTTGTCTTTTACCTTGTCATCTACATAGTAATCTCTGGTCAATCCGAGGCTTCCTGCAAACATATAACCGGCATTCATACTACTATTTTTAAGGTCATTGAAAACTCCGAATCCGTAGAATGCGCCCACTCCGTAAGGTGCCATTTCGGTAATTAGATTTTCAACATCTTTTTTGCTTTTGACCTCATCGATTTTGGCCAAAAATGGAAGAACAGGCTTGATGCCTTGTTCGTTTCTAGAAACCGTATCCATGATGCTTTCATAGAAATTTACAGCTTTCTCTTGATCGGAATCAATCGGATTTCCTTTGGCGTCTTTTACCTTTGGAAAATCGCGCTCTTCGATAGCTTTATTCAAGATTGCCAATACATCGGCATCGGTTTGTTTACGAAGCTGGTTGAAGCCACCCCAGGAGGTTTGTTCATCTGGAATTTCGGTGTTGTCTAACCAATTTCCGTTTACATGTCGGAAGAAATCATCTTGAGGTTTCACCGAGGTATCCATGTTCTCCAAAACAATTCCTGGAACCGCTGGTTGATCACTCTTACAGGCAACCATCCCTAAGGAAAGGGCTACGGCCACAAAGAGTATTCTATTTATTTTTTTCATAATAGAAGTGTTTAATTATAATTTGATTTAAAAAGATGTTTAACTCTTGATTTTGCTTTTTGGTGGATTTGGTAATTGATCAAATCCCATATTGTATAGGGTAAATCCGTAGATATCCGAATACTGTTCAATGGTTTTAGAAACGGGTGTTCCAGCACCATGACCAGCATTGGTTTCAATACGAATTAAAGTCGGATTCATTCCGCTTTGCTTGTCTTGCAATTCGGCTGCGAATTTAAAACTGTGGGCAGGTACCACACGATCATCGTGATCTCCTGTAGTAACCAAAGTAGCTGGATAAGCAACGCCTTCCTTTACATTATGCACTGGAGAATAGCCTTTTAAGTAATCGAACATTTCTTTGTTGTCATCGGCTGTCCCATAGTCATAAGCCCATCCCGCTCCTGCGGTAAACTTGTGATAGCGCAGCATGTCTAATACTCCAACGGCGGGTAAGGCTACTTTCATTAATTCTGGTCTTTGGGTCATGGTCGCACCGACTAACAATCCTCCGTTTGAACCGCCGCGAATGGCCAAGTAATCGGATGAGGTATAGTCATTTTCAATGAGATACTCAGCGGCTGCAATGAAGTCGTCAAAAACATTTTGCTTTTCCATTTTGGTTCCGGCTACGTGCCATTTCTTACCATATTCACCACCACCTCTTAAGTTCGGAACCGCATAAACGCCACCTTGTTCCATCCATACCAAATTGGTAATGCTAAAGCTTGGGGTTAGGCTGATGTTGAATCCGCCATAACCATATAAAATCGTTGGGTTTTTACCGTTTAATTCGATGCCTTTTTTGTACGTGATGATCATCGGAACTTTGGTGCCGTCCTTAGAAGTATAGAAAACCTGTTTGCTTTCATAATCATCCGAGTTCATGTCAATAGAAGGTTTCCAATACAATTCGTAGGTACCGTCTTTCGGATTGAATTTATAGGAAGAGCTTGGTGTGCTGTAGTTGGTGAAAGAAAAATATAATTCTTTGGCATCTGCTTTTCCGCCGAATCCACCTGCCGAACCAACGCCAGGCAATTTCACCTCACGAATTTTGTTTCCGTCATAATCATACTGGTAGATTTTCGAAACGGCATCTACCATGTATTCAGCAAAAATATATCCACCGCCTGTAGACGGACTCAATACATTCTCAGTTTCTGGAATAAAGTCTTTCCAATTCTCAGGCGTCGGATTGGAAGCATCCACAGTTATAATTTTTTGATTGGGAGCATCCAGGTTGGTTAAAATATAAAGCATGCTTCCTTTGGTTTCGATAACATTTGAATCACTATTCACGTGATCTAAGATGGTTACCAATTTGCTATTCTTCTTCGATAGATCTTTCATGAATAGCTTATTTCCTGATGTTGAAATGGATGCTGAAATGAATAGGTAGCGATCGTCTTCCGAAACACCACCAAAGACATAGCGGTGCTTTTCTGAAGGAATGCCTCCGAAAACTACTTCATCGCTCTTTTGGGAAGTTCCCAATTTGTGATAATACAATTTGTGTTGATCGGTTTTGGCAGATAGTTCACTTCCTTTTGGCTTGTCATAGCTTGAGTAGTAAAAGCCTTCATTTTTATACCAAGAGATTCCAGAGAATTTTACATCCACCAAAGTATCTTCTTTGATTTTTTTACTTTCAGCATCCATGATGATGATTTTCCTCCAGTCAGATCCGCCTTCTGAAATGGCATAAGCAACGGTTTTTCCATCCTTAGAAAAACTAAGTGCTCCTAGTGATGTGGTTCCGTCATCCGAAAAAGAGTTGGGATCTAAAAAAACTTCCTCGTCGCCCTCGGCTTTTTTGCGATACACGACATATTGATTTTGGAGTCCGTTGTTCTTGTAATAATAGGTGTAGTCTCCTTCTTTAAAAGGAGTCCCGACTTTTTCATAGTTCCACAATTCCGACAAACGGTCTTTCAATTGTTTGCGATACGGTATGTTTTCAAAGTAATTAAAAGTTACCTCGTTTTGTGCTTTCACCCAAGCTTCAGTCTCTTCGCTTCGGTCGTCTTCAAGCCATCGATAATTGTCTACAACTGCCGTTTCGAATAAGGTATCAACTACGGCTTTTTTCTGAGTTTCTGGATAATTCACCTCAATAGATCTTTGTGTTGGTTTTTGTTGACAAGCCCCTAGAATTAGGAGACAGGCCAATACTGAAAAAGTGAGATTGGTCTTCATGAAAAGTAAGTTTGTTAGGTTTATCAAAGTTA
>CAYFJL010000231.1:0-4970 GCA_964343335.1 uncultured Polaribacter sp.
TTACCATTGATGAAATGACAGGTGGAACCTTTACCATTACCAATGGTGGAGTTTTCGGATCGATGTTATCGACTCCAATTATCAATCCACCTCAAAGTGCTATTTTAGGAATGCACAATATTGTGAACCGACCAGTAGCTGAAAATGGTGAAGTGGTTATTCGTCCGATTATGTATGTGGCCTTGTCATATGATCACAGAATTATTGACGGACGTGAATCTGTTGGATTCCTTGTTGCAGTCAAAGAAGCACTCGAAAATCCAGTAGAATTATTGATGGATAACAATCCGTTGAAAGCACTCGAAATGTAAATAAGTATTGATGTTTTATACATAGAAATCCTAAGTTATTGCTTAGGATTTTTTTAATTTTAAGAACTTAGAATTCTCAGTTATCATTCATGTCCCAGAACCCAGAACTCGAACTTGCCCTTCAGTTTATTGAAAGAACCGATCGTAATATTTTTATTACGGGGAAGGCGGGAACTGGAAAAACAACCCTACTTCATAAGGTCAAGAATGAATCTTTCAAACGAATTGTCGTTGTCGCTCCAACGGGAGTTGCCGCCATCAATGCCAAAGGAGTAACCATTCATTCATTTTTCCAATTGCCTTTTGGCCCTTTGTTGCCAAGTAGTATGAATAGTACGTTTAATCAGCAACGCAAATTTGCTCGTGCAAAAATTGACATCATTAAGTCTTTGGATTTATTGATTATTGATGAAATCAGTATGGTTCGTGCTGATTTGTTGGATGGCATCGATCAGGTTTTGAGACGCTACAAGAATGCCAATAAAGTCTTTGGAGGGGTTCAATTAATGTGTTTTGGAGATGTGCAACAGTTGGCACCCGTGGTGAAACCAAACGAATGGACGCTGCTTAACCAGGTATATGAGACCCCCTATTTTTTTAGTAGCAAGGCCTATTCTCAGGCCGATTTTGTTCCTATTGAACTAAAAAAAATCTACCGACAGGAAAATGAAGACTTCATTAAAATCTTGAATGAAATTCGAGAAAACAATTTGTCGGTTGAGTCATTGAATACTTTAAATTCCTTGTATAATCCAAGTTTTAATCCGGGTAAAAATGATGGGTATATCACCTTAACTACGCATAACAAAAGGGCTAATGCCATTAATAAGGACGAATTGGATGCGCTGGATAAAAAAGAACGAGTTTTTAAAGCGGAGGTTTCCGGCTCTTTTAATGAAAGTGCTTATCCTAATGATGAAGAATTAGTTCTAAAAGTAGGTGCCCAAGTGATGTTCATCAAAAATGATTCCTCACCTGAAAAACGCTATTACAATGGCAAAATAGGAACTGTGACGAATATCTCTAAAGATGATGTAACTGTAGTGTGTAATGATGATGATGACGAAATTACCACCGAATATGAAACATGGGATAACGTACAATATACCATTGATGATGATACCCAGGAAATCAAAGAGAATATTACAGGAGTATTCAAACAGATTCCCTTACGATTGGCTTGGGCAATTACCATTCATAAAAGTCAAGGTTTAACTTTTGAGAAAGCGATAATTGACGCCGAAGCTTCCTTTGCTCACGGACAGACCTATGTGGCCCTAAGTAGGTGTACCTCACTCGAGGGATTAGTGCTGAAAACCAAGATTAAATCTCAATCCATTATTAATGATGCAACTGTACTAACCTTTAATCAAGAGGTTGAGGAGAAACATCCAAATGAGGCAGAATTAAAGAATTCTGAAAGACAATTTCAGTTGAATTTAATGGCCGAGTTGTTTGATTTTCAATCTTTTTTGAAGCCCATACAACGATTATTGAGTATTTATCAGGCGAATAAAAATAGCATCAAAGGGGAGGTTTTTGAAAACTTGGAAACTATCAAAGAACAAGGTGTTATTCCTTTGATGAAAGTATCAAGTCAGTTTAAAAATCAATTAGTAAAATTATCACAGGATCAAGAATTGCCAGAAGATAATGACCTAATTCAAGAAAGATTTAAAAAAGGTGTGGATTACTTCTTGAGTCAGACCATTCAAAATATTGTTCAACCGTTTTCTAAAATATCTTTCAAATCTGATAACAAACAGGTAAAAAAAGATTTTGAGAATCAGTATGGCAGCCTTCATCAGCTCATCACAGAGAAAGTTCACCTGCTAAAGAACACCACCGATCAATTTCGAGTTTTCGACTTTTTAAAGGCTCGTGCTGAGGCAGCACTTCAAAGTACAAATGGCAAAAAACCAAAGAAATTATCCTCCAAAAGCGATCCTATTCTCGCTTTGAAACTTAGAGAATTACGAAGCGATATTGCAGAAGCCCTACATATTCCGCCTTTTCAAGTATTTACTCAAGAAACACTGTATAACATTTGCAATGACTTACCTCGGTCTACCAAACAATTACTCAAAGTAAAAGGGATGGGTAAGGTTCGAGTTGAGAAGTATGGTGATGAAATTTTGGAAGTGATTGATCTGTATTGCAAAGAAAACGGAATTGATGAGTTTAATGAGCAAAAGAAGGAATTCAAGAAGCCAACCAAGCAGATCAGTTTAGAATTGTTCAAACAGGGGCTGTCTATTGATGAAATTGCTAAGGAACGAAAACTGAAAAAAGCGACTATCGAGAGCCATTTGTCTAGTTACATTCCTTCTGGAGATGTAGATATTTTGGAATTGATTCCATTAAAACGCTACAAAAAACTCATGAAGCAGATGAAATCCATTGAGTTTAAAAACTTGACAGAACTCAAGGAGAAAGTAGACAATGATTTCACCTATATGGAACTTCGCATGGTGATGCTTTCTATGGAAAATTAAAAAGTCCTAACTTTAAGGGAATCAATTTAAAACCAAAACCAATGAAATTAGGGGCTTTTTCCATCAGCTTGGCTGTCAAAGACATTCACGCTTCCAAAGATTTTTATGAGAAACTAGGATTTTCTCAATATGCCGGCGATATCGAGCGTAATTACCTCATTATGAAAAATGGAAATGCCATCGTAGGTTTATTCCAAGGCATGTTTGAGCAGAATATACTCACCTTCAATCCGGGATGGGATGAAAATGCAAATCCCGTTGCTGGTTTCGACGACGTTCGAGACATACAAAAGCATTTGAAAGAAAATGGAGTAGCGCTTCAAACTGAGGCTGACGAATCTACAACTGGTCCTGCCAGTTTTGTAGTTATGGATCCTGACGGCAATCCGGTTTTAATAGATCAGCACGTTTGATTTATTGAATGTCCTTTAGCACTAACTGCAACGATTTATAACCGTTCCATTCGTTTTCGTCTAAACAGTACGCCACATCAAAGTCGTTTTGGATCAGGTTCTCCTTAGGACCGAGTCCAAAGCCAATCGCATTGATGGTTTGCGTATTTTCACCCTGAAATAAGCTCAGTTTAAGGTGCTTTTTGTCGGACCCAACTCGTTTGCCATAGCCATTATCTCGAACATTGGATGATTTAAAAACAGGTTTCATGTTTTGTGGTCCAAAAGGAGCCAATTGCTTGAGAATTCTAAAAAACTTCGGATTGATTTCGTTGAAATCAAGTTCAGTATCAATTCGTATTTCAGGCTCTAGTAAAGCGGGATCTATCGTTTCCGAAACTACCTTTTCAAATCGCTCTTTAAACTTTTTATAATTCTCTGGTTTCATGGTCAAACCGGCGGCATATTTATGTCCGCCAAATTGAAGCAATAAATCTTCACAGGCATGCAAGGCATTGTACACATCAAATCCTTTTACAGATCGAGCAGAAGCTGCCAGTTTATCTCCACTTTTTGTAAAAACCAATGTTGGTCTATAGTACGATTCTGTTAATCGTGATGCAACAATTCCAATAACTCCTTTGTGCCAAATATCTTTGTAAACAACTGTAGAACAGTTATTTTCTTCATTATTTAATTTTATTTGCTCTAAGGCTTCTTCGGTTATTTTGGCATCTAATTCCCGTCTGTTTTTATTGTATGATTCGATTTCCTCGGCGTAGGAGATTGCCTTGTTCAAATCGTTTTCAATAAGAAGTTCTACTGCGGCATTACCATGTTTAATTCGTCCGGCTGCATTGATTCGAGGCGCAATGGTGAAAACCACATCCGTAATGGTCAATTCTTTCTTTTGAGTTTGTAATAATAGAGCTTTGATGCCAGTTCGTGGACTTTCATTGATCACCTGAATACCAAAATAAGCTAGAACTCGGTTTTCCCCAACTATAGGAACAATATCTGCAGCAATGGCTGTTGCAACGAGATCGAGATAAGGGATCAAGCGATCCATGGACTCTCCTTCACCTGAAGCTATGGCCTGAATTAATTTAAATCCGACGCCACATCCGCATAATTCCTTAAAGGGATAGTCACAATCGTTTCGTTTCGGATTCAGAATGGCAATGGCATCCGGAATTTCATCACCTGGTTTGTGATGGTCACAAATAATAAAGTCAATGTTCTTTCCCTTGGCATAGGCTACCTGATTGGTGGCTTTAATTCCGCAATCCAAGGCAATGATTAATGAAAAACCATTGTCCTCCGCAAAATCAATCCCTTGTAAGGAGACTCCATATCCTTCTTCATACCGATCCGGGATGTAGGTTGAGATTTTTGAGGTTAAGTTTCTTAAATAGGAATACAGTAGTGAAACGGCTGTCGTTCCGTCTACATCATAATCTCCATAAATGAGAATCTGTTCCTCATTTTGAATTGCCTTTTGAATACGATTTACTGCAACTTCCATATCCTTCATCAAAAAAGGATCATGTAGGTCATTTAAATTGGGACGGAAAAATTTTTTTGCCTCTTCAAAGGTTTCAATATTTCTTTGACACAGTAAAGTGGCTAACTTTTTGTCGATTTGAAGGGCATTGGCTAATTGATTTACTTTTTCTTTTTCAGGTTCTGGTTGAACTTTCCAGCGCATATTTTTTTATTTAAAGTTCGTGATAGTGAATTGCTATGCTCACATCAGCAAACCTTCTGAACAT
>CAYFJL010000232.1:0-4942 GCA_964343335.1 uncultured Polaribacter sp.
AGGGAAGCGATAAATAATGCCGCTAGGATAAGGTAAATTCTATTGGCTAGAATTTTATCTTTTTGATTCATAGAGCGAAATTAGTAAATATTACCATTAGTTCTAAAATTGTTTACTTTTGCCCAAAATCTATTTGTAAATGAAAGCATATATTTTTCCTGGTCAGGGAGCTCAGTTTGAAGGAATGGGATTGGATCTTTACGAAGGATCTGCACTTGCCCAAGAATATTTTGAAAAGGCGAATGATATTTTAGATTTTTCAATTACCGACGTGATGTTCGAAGGAACAGCGGAGGAATTGAAACAAACCAAGGTAACGCAACCTGCAATTTTTCTACACTCGGTAATTATGGCCAAAGTTTTGGGAGATAGTTTCCAACCTGAAATGGTAGCAGGGCATTCATTGGGTGAACTTTCTGCATTGGTAGCCAATGGTGTTTTGTCTTTTGAAGACGGATTGCGATTGGTATTTAAAAGAGCCTTGGCCATGCAAAAAGCTTGCGAATTACAACCATCAACCATGGCCGCTGTATTAGGCTTGGATGATAAAGTAGTTGAAGACACTTGTGCTGAAATAGACGGAATTGTAGTGGCAGCGAATTATAATTGTCCAGGTCAATTGGTAATCTCAGGTGAGGTTGAAGCTGTTGAAAAAGCCTGTGAGGTGTTGACAGAAAAAGGAGCTAGAAGAGCTTTATTATTACCTGTAGGTGGAGCCTTCCATTCTCCTTTGATGGAGCCGGCTCGAGAGGAATTGGCTGCTGCAATTGAGGCAACTACTTTTCATACACCTATTTGTCCGGTTTATCAAAATGTAGTGGCAAAGGCGGTTACAGATCCGAATGAGATCAAACAAAACTTAATCGCACAATTAACTGCTCCAGTAAAATGGACACAATGTGTTCAGGCAATGATTGCTGATGGAGGAACCGAATTTGTTGAAGTTGGGCCAGGTAAGGTTTTACAAGGCTTGATGCGAAAAATAGACCGAAGCGTTGCTGCAAGCGGAGCTTCGATTGAATTATAATTGTTAATCTGAGCTTGTCGAAGTTTGAATGATTTCAATGTTCGACAAGCTCAAACTGACTTTCTTTACCTTTTTATTTTTTCTTGTCTTTTGTTGAGTAACACAGGTTTACCATAGCCTAATTGGTTCATGCGATCCAATTGTGTTTCGGCATCACCCACTACCAACCAAATCATTTTCGTTGGATCAACGTACTTTTTAGCCAATTCTTGAATTTGCTCTTTGGTGATGTTTCTAACGAATTCAGCTCTTTCATTTACATAATCAGGCTTCATTCCATATTCACTGATATTGGTAAGCATTCTTAGTTTCGCACCTGCTGTTTCAAAAGCTCTGGTATTACTCTTCAATAAGTAGCTTTTGGTAGTTTCTAAATCTTTATCAGAAAAAGTATTCGGATAGTCTTCTAAGATTTTCTTCACCAATTGCGCCGATTCTAAAGTCACATTACTTCGAACCCCACTCGAAATGGTAAAGGGTCCTTTTGCTTTGGTTCCAGAGAAACGAGAACGGATTCCGTAGGTATATCCTTTTCCTTCGCGTAATTCTTGGGTCAATCTAGAAGCAAATCCGCCACCCCCTAAAATATAATTCATAACGGTAGCGGCATAGTAGTCCTTATCAGTAGCCGCTAATGCCGGAGCACCAAATTGCAATACCGATTGTTTTGCATTCGGAATGTCATAGAAATAAACGGTTGGCTTGGTTGGAGCCGCCGGAGTTTCGTAAACCGGAATCACCACTTCTTTGGCTTCCCAACGTGTATTTAAATCCTGAAGGGAGGCCACTACCTTATCCTCGGAAATATCTCCAACTACTGACATTTTTGCTACGGATGGTGAGATGTTTTTGTTGTAAAAATCTTTCAAATCATCAATGGTAATGGCACTTACAGATGTTGATGTTCCTAGTAAATTCTTAGATCGAATGTTGTCTTTTCCGTAAATCAATTCATTGTAAGCATTGCTTGCCACTGAATTCGGACTCGCTTGTTGCTGACGCAATCTCGTTAAGGTAGCCTTCTTAAGCAGCTCGAATTCTTCTTCATCAAAGCGAGGAGAAAGCAACATTTCTTTCGCAATGGCTAAGGTCTGATCGTAGTTTCGTTTTAGAGTTGTTCCGCTAATTCGAATATTTTCTTTAGAAGCATAAACCGATACATCAGCTCCTAGATTTTGAATGGCTTCTTCTAATTCTTTGGTGGTTTTATTGGCTGTACCTCTGTTCATCAAAGAGGCGGTTAGGTTTGCTACCCCCAATTTATCCATGGATTCCATCAGCTGCCCGCCGTTAATCACAATTTCAAACTGAATCAAAGGAACCTCATTATTTTCAATTCCGAAAATTCGAACCCCATTGTTTAATTTGTCCTCATATACCTCAGGAACTGCCAGTTTCGGAGTCTCACCATAAGGTGGTTCAATACTTCGATCAATTTTCGATGGAGTTTTCTCATATTTTGCAGCAATCTTTGGATCGAATTTTTCTTCGGCACCGATGACAATTTTCTCTTCCACAACATCCGCAGGTACAGCTCCTGTAATGGCCAATTCTTTCATGCCACGTGGTATAAAACTCGTTGTGATGTAATTTTTTCCTTTGATGTATTTGTTATAAACGCGCATTACATCATCTGTGGTTACGCCTAAAGTGCTGTTGATATCTTGCGTCACAAATCCAGGATTTCCAGTGTACGTATTGTATGAAGCTAAGCTTGTGCCTTTTCCTAAAACACTTGAGAGACTTCGGTAGAAAGAGGTTTCTTGTCCGGCTTTGATTCGATTTAGATCCTTTTCAGAAATTCCTTCCGCTTCGAACTGGGCAAAAGCTTTTTCAATCCCTTTTTTCATCTCATTGAGGTTTTTCCCTCTAAAAGCTCTTACAACTAAATGGGTTTCACCTGCCAATTCAGAAGCATAATTGTACATTGAGGTTCTTGAAGTCAATTTCAATTCGTCGACCAGTACCTTATTCATCGGCGCCGATTTTCCTCTTGTCAAATATTGCGTTAGTACGTTAAGCGCATAAGAATCAGGATGGTATTGTTCCACTGACGGCCAGGCCATGGTTAATTGAGGAACTCTTGCAAAATTATCCTCGAAATAAAGGTGTTTGATTTCTTTTACGAAACCAGGTCTTTTCTCTAGCGTAGAAATTTCTTCACCCCTCGGAATTTCATCAAAGTACTTGCGTACCCATTTTTTTGCCTGCTCTACATCAATATCACCAGACAATACCAAGGTAGAGTTATTCGGTACATACCATTTCTTGAAGAAGGTCTTTACATCATCTAAAGTCGCATTCTGAAGGTCTTCTAAAGATCCGATTACTTGCCAGTTATACGGATGATCTTTTGGGTACAGATTTTTACCAATCACATAAAAGTTATGACCATAAGGTCTATTGTCTACACTTTGTCTTTTCTCGTTTTTTACAACCTGTTTTTCTTTGGCTAAAACAGGGTCTGTTACCGTATTGATGAACCAACCCAATTTATCGGCCTCTGCCCAAATCATTTTTTCGAGGGCATCCTTCGGAACAGTTTGTAAATAATTTGTTCGGTCTCTAGATGTAGAACCATTGGCTCCAGATCCACCGATACGAGCACTCATTTTATCCAATCCGCCTTTTCCTAGGTTTTCAGATTCTAAGAACAGTAAGTGTTCGAATAAATGGGCAAATCCGGTTCTTCCTTCAATTTCCCGAGCAGATCCAACATGAACCATTAGCTCCACAGCTACCACAGGATCTGATCGATCTACGTGAAAAACGACATCGAGTCCGTTTTCAAGTTCAATTTTCTCATAATTAATTGATAAATCAGAAGAATTTTTACCGGAGGTATTGCAGGCAAGAAGCCCAACAAAGAATAAACTGTATAGTACTTTTTTCATGGTTAATAATTTGGATCGACAAGTTACAAAATGCCATTCATAGTTTTCCAAAATTATGTTAAATCTCATTTGAGATTCTCCAATCCTCATTCACTCGAAATCAAGGGCTTTACAACTGGTTTTTTCCAAGATTAAACGTAAATTTGCAGCCTTTAAAACCAATTTGTAATGCAGTACAATCACCAAGAAATCGAGAAGAAATGGCAAAAGTATTGGGCAGGTAATCAAACTTTTAAAGCGAGTGATGATTTTTCGAAGCCTAAATATTATGTGCTCGACATGTTTCCTTATCCGTCTGGAGCGGGATTACACGTAGGCCACCCATTGGGTTACATCGCTTCTGATATTTATGCACGTTACAAGCGACATAAAGGGTTTAATGTATTGCATCCACAAGGGTATGATTCCTTCGGATTACCGGCTGAACAGTATGCCATCCAAACAGGACAGCATCCAGCGAAAACCACGGAAGCGAACATTACCACCTACAGAAGACAATTGGATCAGATTGGTTTTTCATACGATTGGAGTCGCGAGGTACGAACCTCAAATCCGGAGTATTACAAATGGACACAATGGATATTCATTCAATTGTTCGAATCATGGTATAACAATGATTCCAACCAAGCAGAATCTATTGAGACTTTAATAGAAAAGTTTGCTACTTCTGGAACTAGCGAAGTAAATGCGGCTTGTGATGACGAGGCGGAACCATTTACAGCAGATGAATGGAAGGCATTCTCGGAAAAGAAGAAACAACAGGTTTTATTACAATACCGATTGACCTTTCTTTCGGATACCGAAGTAAACTGGTGTCCGGCTCTAGGTACGGTTTTAGCAAACGATGAAATCATAAACGGAGTCTCAGAAAGAGGAGGTCATCCTGTGGTTCGTAAAAAAATGACCCAATGGTCGATGCGAATTTCGGCTTATGCGCAACGTTTGTTAGACGGATTAAATAACATCGATTGGCCACAACCCTTAAAAGATTCTCAAACCAACTGGATTGGTAGAAGTCAAG
>CAYFJL010000233.1:0-4928 GCA_964343335.1 uncultured Polaribacter sp.
CGGAATGATTCCACGAGCGAATCGATGTATTTTTGTAATCAATGAATTGCCAGATTTACAGGCTCGAATCCAAGTGGCCTTGTTTAATATTCTTCAGGAAGGTGATGTGCAAATACGCGGATTTAAACTTCGATTGCCATTGGATATGCAATTTGTTTTTACAGCAAATCCAGAGGACTATACCAACCGCGGCAGTATTGTAACTCCGTTGAAAGATAGAATCGGATCACAGATTTTAACCCATTATCCTGAAACCATAGAGATAGCAAAAACAATTACGTCGCAAGAGGCGAATTTGGACGAGCGTCAAGCTAATCAAATTTACGTGCCCGAGATTGCCAAAGATCTTTTAGAGCAAATTGTTTTTGAAGCTCGTAAAAGTGAATATGTTGATGTAAAGAGCGGGGTAAGTGCTCGTTTGAGTATCACTGCTTTTGAGAATTTGTTAAGTACCGCAGAGCGTCGTTTGTTGCGTGCAGGAGATGAACAAACTTCCATCCGAATGTCTGATTTTGTCGGGATTATTCCTGCAATTACAGGAAAAGTAGAGTTGGTTTATGAAGGTGAACAGGAGGGAGCTTTCCAGGTGGCTTTGACACTTCTCGGAAATGCAATCAAGACTTTGTATCCGAATTACTTTCCAAAAATTCAGAAGATAGAAAAACAAGGTGAAGAAACCGCCTATGACGAAATCGTTTCGTGGTTCTTTAACAACAGTGAAGACTTTGAATTGTTAGACGAACAAAATGAAAAGGAGTATGCAACAGCGCTTTCTAATGTGGGACCGCTAACTGAGTTTGTGAAAAACCATTTAGCTGATGTGAAATCAGAAGATATATTTTTCTGGCAAGAATTTGTACTGTGGGCTTTGGTTGAGTTTAAAAAACTGAGCAAATATCGATACGCTGAAGGGATACAATTTAAAGATCCCTATGGTAGCTTTATCAGTGGATTATAGGAACTAAAAAAGGGATGAAGTCAATTCATCCCTTTTTTTAGTTAGTGTAATAGTATATTAACGACCTCTACGTCTACCCATTCTTACATTTCGCATGTTAGCCATTCGCTCACGAACTGTTTTGGTATAGTTTGCCTTCGTTATTTCTTCACCTTTTCTCGGTGCCTTAATTTCGATTTTTTTGTCTTTACTGATTTCAATTTCTGTACACAATAAGGTGGTGTTTCCAGCGCTTACCTCTAGAATTAATCCAGGTAGACCCCAATATTCACCAGGTCCGGTTGCTAATGGGATTTCCGGAGTATACCAGGCTTCAACTTCAATCATTGGAACTTCTTCTTTTTCTGCATTTTCCCCCTTCTGATTATTCCTTCTTAAGTCGCCCCATGAAAAGTTGTACCATTCCAATTCATCCTTTGGAACGCTCGCCATAGCTCTGTAGGCGGTGTAGTTACCGATCTTCTTGGTATCTGTTCCCATTACCCATTGGATCTTATATAAATCATCCTTCACCAAAAAGCGTTTTCCATAAAACTCTTGAGCCTGAATTAATTGGGCGTCTTTGATGTTCTTGTATTGATCACCTCTAGAAAAATATCCTCCCCAAGAGTCTGTAGCTCCTGAAATCGCATCGATTTTCTCTTTTTCTAAAAACATCGATTCTTCTTGATTGAAAGTAAGAATGTAGGTTTTTTCTAATCTGTTTTTTAAACGAGCTGCTACTTGTTTTTTTTGAGCCTCGCTTAAACGAGCACCCCAGCTTCCAAGTTGCATTTTAGATTTTGAGATGTACACTGCCTTGCCTTGAAATTCTTTTGCTGGCGTTGGATTGAACGCTAAAATGATCAATGAAACAAACAAGGTTAGTTTGATAAAAAGTGTTTTCATTTTGTTTGATTTTTCGAATTCTGTTTCACGAAAGTAATAAAAAGTTAAACAAAAATGTCTAAAAATCAATATTTTAGGCTTTTTTAACGCTTTCTTAAGAATTTAGCGAGTTTGTTTGGAACCCCTCCAAGGAATGGTAAAGTTTCTTCCAGGGCAATAGGATTGACCGACTAATTTTCCATTCTTTAAATACCCTGAATGATAATAAGAATGGTTGGCATCTCTGGTTTCAAAAGCAAAATAGATCTTGCCCCAATCGGTATTGATCAATCCGTTTTTGATGGTGCTGCCATAGAATTTTCCTGTTATTTTTTTGCCCTTGACTCCTTTTATTTCAAAGCTTTGAAAATAGGCCTTCGCATTCGGAGTTGGTCTTAAGTCAATTTTCCAACTTCCTACAAGGTCTTCTTTGTCAGATAGAGTAGTGTTTAAAGCTACGTTGGTTACTAGTATTAGTAAGATTAGTTTTATATTCATCATATTGAGTTTTTAGCGTCCGATTCTACTTTTTTCATCTTCGATTCCTGTTTTTCGGTTTCTGATTTTTCTAATTTCATTACGCCCGAAATTGTAAGTAAGATTTACTCGGAATTGCCTGCTGTCATTCCCTCCATTCCCCAAAATTGATACATTTCCAAATCTAGTGTCACCGGCCCAGGGAGAAGTGAATAGCACATCATTGACAGCAACTCGAAGAGTCATTTTATCTTTAAAGATTTTCTTTTGAACGGCTAGATTCAAGGAACCTAAACTTTGTGTTTCGTAGGTACCTCCCCAAATAGACGGACTGCTATACCAACCGGAGATTTCTGCACGCCATTCGTTCGGGAGTTTGAAAGTGTTCTGAGCATAGAAACTCAGTGTGTTTCTAGAAAGCGGATTGAAATCCTGATTGGTAGCCTCAAACATGCTTCGAAATGCATTCACGCTAGCATAAAAGTTCCACCATTTTGCAAATCGAGTAGGATAAGAGATGCCCAAATTAAGTACTCTTTGGTTGGCTACATTTCTAGCAATAAGAACACTCTGATTCGTGCCAACAGCCTCGGTCACCTGAGCTGAAAAATCACTGATGAAGCTGTAGCTAAGCGATGTGGTTAGTTTGTATTTGTAGGTGTGAGAAAGCTTGAAGTTATCTGTGTATTGTGGCTGCAAGAACGGATTCCCTTGACTAAACGATAGTTCATCAATGTTATAGATAAATGGATTCAAACTTTGATAATTTGGTCTTTGAATTCGCTTGCTGTAGGTTAAAGCAAATGAATTGTTCTGGTTGGCACTATAGGTAATACCGCCACTAGGAAACCAGTTGGTATAGTTTCGCTGTACACGATTGTTATTGTTGGATTGATTGCTCGTCAATATACCGTCTGAAGCCGTGTTTTCAACACGTAAACCCGCTTGTACATTTAGTTTATTCAATTTTCTATTAAAGTTCATATAAGCGGCTAAAATTTGTTCGTCATAAACAAAATTATTGGTACGGTCGAGGTTTAAAACATCAATCTCATTCAATCGATTAAAGAAATCAAATTGATTGTTGGTGTTGATATTGGAATACTTCACTCCTACACCTAATTTTCCCTTAAAAAGTTTTTGCTCATAATCTGCCTGTGCGGTCGTTAATTGAATGGTAATTGGTGTTACCATATAATTGATGATCTCTCTGGTTATTACGGTCTCGTTTCCATTGAAATATGTATTGGGTTGTAGATTTCTTCGATCGCTGGTGTAACGACCCATGTCTACATCAATATTTAGAGTGGTTCCCTTTTTATTGTCGAATTTATAGTTGATGTTCCCATATAAGTTTGATACTTCGCTCTCCGTATCACTTCCTGCTACCAAAACTCTATTCGGAGTGGCGTTGCCGATTCTCGTGATGGGAGTTCTTGAGTCGGAGTCGGCGTCACCATCGTTAAAGTTTCCGGATAATAAAATTCCGAATGTAGATTTCTTATTTGCGTAGTAGTCGAATCCGAAACGTACGTTGTTGCTATTGTTGTATCGCTGCGATTCTGTTCTTGCATCAAAAATCGAATCGCTTTGCGTACGATATAGATTGATGAAATCGTAGCTCGTACCTACTCGATTGCTAAGGGTACCGTAAAAACTGGTTTTTTTAGATCTATTGTTAAATGAAATCGAGTTGTTGTAACGGGCAAAATTTCCGTAGGTGAATCCAGTTCCAAGAGTACCGTTGGTTCCTAAAGATTTGTCTCTTTTTAGAATAATGTTTACAATTCCGGCGTTTCCTTCGGCATCGTATTTTGAAGAAGGCTGTGTGATGATTTCAATGGATTCAATGTCACTAGATTGAAGAGTTTTTAAAAAGTTGACTAAATCTTCGCCTCTTAAAACCGATGGTTTGCCATCAATGAAAAATAGCACTCCAGTTTTGCCTTCCACAATGACATTGTCATTGTTATCGACGATTATACCTGGAGCCTTTCTAAGAAGATCAAATCCGGAATCACCAGCTGCATTAATGGTATTCTGAACATTGAATACAGTTTTATCGGCAAGGACTTGCACCATCGGTTTTTCAGCTTTAATGGTGACTTCATCAAGGGTTTCTGATTTCATTTTTAGCAAGATGGTTCCGATACTTACATTTTTAGAAACCGTAATTTTTCCAGATTTGTATTCCGTAAATCCGAGCATGCCAATTTTAATAATATAAACCCCATTGGATACCTTATCAATGGTAAATTTTCCTTCAGAATTAGAAATTGCCGCTTTTAAAAACTTATTGGTATTAGCATCTATTAGCGAAATGACCGCAGCTTCAAGCGGATTATTGGTGTCGTCAAAGACTTTTCCGGAGATGCTTGATTGTGCTGTGGTTATCAAGCTAAGGAGGAAAAAGAGGATGGTCAGGTGAAACGTTCTCATAATTGCGTGTTTTAATCGGGTACAAAGATGCATTCAAAGTTGAATCTACACACGCCAACTTTGATGAGCCGTCCAATAAGCCGATGAATGGTCCGGGTTCATTCATCGACCTATGGGTCAATTCGTCGATTCGAAGCTTAAAAAGAAAAAAGCTACCTTTAACTTTGATCAACAATTTCTAATCTTA
>CAYFJL010000234.1:0-4923 GCA_964343335.1 uncultured Polaribacter sp.
AACACGCCGAATATTAAAAATCCATTTGCGGAGCTAGAAAAAGAAGTAAGTCCCGCTGAAGGCGAAATAGCACTTTCAGAGGTAGCATATTAAAAATCCATTTGCGGAGCTAAAAAAAAAGTAGGTCCCGTTGATCCCAGATCCCGTGAAACGGGGAGACGACACAGCACTTAGTAAGCCTTGCTGAAAATAGCCATAGAAAAAATCAACTTCAGCCTACGGGACAACCCTACGGCTTCACCCAATCAAGATAACAAGACAATATGCACCCAAAAAAGAAATCCACCACCCATCGCCGCAACATCCTCCGCCTCGGTCTGGGGTTCGTTTCGTTGCCCAGCCTGATTCTACATCCGGGAAAGGCACAGGGCCGCACCGATGATTCCCGGCCCAAAATAGACAGCTCGCCTGCTGAGGGAAACCCGATGAAGGTTCACTACCTCGAAGTGGTAACCACCGACGTGGAAGGCGTTTGTAAAACCTACGCTGCCCTGGATCAGGTGCAGTTCGGGGAAAACGATCCCATCTTGGGCGGCGCGCGTGTGGCCCATTTGGCAAACGGCGGCCTGCTGGGGGTACGCGCACCCCTGCGCGACACGGAGACCCCAATCGTTCGTCCCTACTTCCTGGTCGAGGACATCCAGGCAGCGGTCGATGCCGCAGCTGAATCTGGCGCTCTGGTGGCGCTGCCCTCCATGGAATTACCTGGGTATGGCACCATTGCCATCGTCATTCAGGGCGGCATAGAATCTGGTTTCTGGCAACTGTAATGCCTGCTGGGAATGATGTCCATTCATAATAACGGAGACCATTTTCCTAACACCATGCATAAATTCGAAGTAAAGTGGTTGGAAGAGGAACAGTTTGAAGAAGCTGTTCACCGGGGAAGCCCTGATGCTGGCCGCACGAGACTTTGCCACCGAGGATGGGGCCGTAACGCTGAAGCTCTCCACCGAGAAAAACAACCTCACCGCCCAGAGCCTATATGAGAAACTCGGCTTTGAAAGGGATGAGGAGCCCGACTTTTTTGATTATACACTGAACCTGAAGGGGAGTGATGAACCTTAACCCCCGGCCAGGAAAGCGTTGGGGCCCCAACACTGAAACTTCTCACGTTTCTGTGGAGGGGGCGCGGGTTTTGATAAGATACCAGGTAATTAATCCTGGTACAATCACTGCCTGCCAAAGAAAAAACAACAGTTGTTCCCATCCTCCTGGCTCAATCGAATCGCCTTCAGGGATAAAAAAAGAATCGCCGAGTGGGCCAGCTGAGAAAACGACAATACTCATTACGATCCATCCGAAGTGAAGGCCCAACGGAGCATACATGGACCGGGTTTTGGCAAAAGCATAGGCAAACATCCAGCCCCCGGCTCCTGTCAATAAAAAAACGTACGCCATCGGGATAAGGCCGCGACCAAACATTTGGTAGCTGAACCAGTGATAAATGCCAAATGCGACGGCACTTATCAGGCAGGCCCAATTGACCCCTATTTTCCTGATGAGTAGATACAAAATAGCCCCTCGAAAAATCAACTCCTCAAACAGAGCGGCTTTAAATGTCCACCAGATACCATTGAGGCTTTCCCAAAATCCATAGTCAGGATTTCTGACATAAGTGATTTCCTTAACATAAGCCTGCCCCAAAAGATTGATCACACAAAACAGGGCCATGAGTGTGAGTCCCAAAGAAAACTCCCCCAAACGCTTTCCATTAGGCGTTATCCCCAATGCGGTTAGGTGCTTTTTGTCAAATAACCAAAGAATCAGCCATGAGAGAGCGATAACTACCAAAATACCTAGCATGCCGATAAATTGGGTTAAATTCTGTCTGAATCAAAATTGGCGATGCCCCATATGACAACTACCCGATCATGGAGCAGGAAAGACCATTTTGAGTTCACCGTTACTGAGAAGTAAGGGAAGGACAAGAATTTGGGGAGATGGTCAAGGGGATCAAGGAGGTGAAGAAGCAGAAAGTGTATTTATTAGGGGGGCATAGGATAAGGTTTTCTCGCCGTTTTTGAATTGCTTAATATATTCATGGTTACAGATTATATATGAGTATTTTCGGAGTCTTACGGTATAATTCTTTATTTTAGTGTGATTTTAGGAGATTTTGGTAGAAAATAGTGCTATTGGATAAGTGGCCTTAAGGAGATTCTTTCAGCATATTTAGTCAACTATTTTAATTTTTTATTTATTCAAATTAAAATTAGATGGTTCCCCCAAATACAATTATTGCTTTTGATACATCTGCCCTGATTGAGATATACTTCTATTCGCCGACTACACAAGATGAAATAGTTCAAGAACTACTACCGGCACTTTCAGAGAGTATTTTTATTCCTAGTTATGCTGTGGAAGAGTTTATGAGACATAAAGATAAAAAAGTATATGCTCCTATTTCGAAATACGAAAACCTGATTACACAAAATTCTGCCAATAAAGACAGTGGATACGTTGAGAAAATAAAGAAAAAGATTGTTGAAATCGGAGGATTGTATAAGGCCTTAGTAGAACAATGTAGTGACAGCGATAAACATCCGATTATCCTATTTGAAGATAACACTGTGACTGAGAAGCTGAATTCATTGATTAATGAAGTCGGTTCGATAGAATTGAAAATTCAGGCTGCTATTGAAAAGTTGAATATTGAAACCAAAGCCCTGGTAGAAAAGTCCTCACTTGTAAAATTTATAGAAACCATTACTTTGGGGCAAAACCCTTTATCATATTCCCAAAAATTGAAAATTGCACAGGAGGGACACTGGAGATATGAACATAATATACCGCCTGGGTATAAGGATGCTGAGGGACGAAATTCAAAATCAGACATAACCAAATTTGGAGACTTATTCATTTGGAAAGAGCTGTTGGACTATTGTAAAGAGACCCAATCTAATGCATTATTTATTACTAACGATGCTAAAGAAGATTGGGTAGCTAAATCTAGTAACGGGATTCTTACTCCTCGGAATGAGCTTGTTGAGGAATTCAGGGACTATTCTCAAGGGAAGAGACTAGACATCTTCAATATGTCACAGTTTTTACGGAAAGTAGTTATTGAGTTTGGGGCCATACTTTCAAAGGAGACTCTGAGCGAAGTAGAGATGGAGAATAATGATTTAAAGATCTATAATAGTATTATTGATGATTATTCTGATCAGTTTGGCAAAAATGTCATCTCCAGGAAGTTTGATTTCCGAGATGAGAAATTTGATTCGGATTTAGATATATTAGTTGAGCTCGCAGATGGCAGTACTGATGTTATTGAGGTTAGAGAAGTTCGGATGAGTAGCGATCATTTAGTGTCTCGATTAAATAAACTTGAGGATTTTAGATCCCAACACGGGATTGGGGAGATTTACTTGTATTTAGTATATTCCGGGACAGATCGTACGGAGCTTGAAGAAATCTCGCTTCTAAATGACCAGTTTGATTTTTTGAGCATTGTGCTAGGGTATTTGCATTTAGATAAATTTAAGCGGTTTGTAATATGAAAGCTTTATTCCTGTCACGAGAAGATTTTGAAGAACTATTTGAACAGAATATTAGAATTGAAACTTATTCGAAGTCAATCGACAGTTTATTTAGCTCAAGAATGCTCGAAAAGATTGATTATGCTCCTTACTACCAGCGTAATTATGTCTGGGATGCAAATAAAGCTACCTATTTCATTGAAAGCATTCTTCTAGGGACAGAAATTCCTCCTTTAATTTTTTTCAAAAGCCGAGGGAAGATTGAAATTATCGATGGAAGACAAAGATTTGAGACCATTAAACGTTTTCTTAACAATGAAATAAAACTTACAGCTAAGGGTCTTAAGGCACTCAAGCAGCTTGCAAGAAAAACATATTCAACCCTTGGATTTGAAGAATTAGAAGCAAGGGAATTATTTGATGATGCGAAGATTAGGATAATTGAGTTTGGAATATCATCAGATCCTCCTGTGTCGGAAGAAGTTGAAGATAAGTTTAAAAAAGAGATCTTTGGAAGATACAATAGTGGAATTACTCCATTAAAAAAGTCAGAGATTGACAACGCAAAATATGATGAAGATGAATTGTCAAATTATTTAAAGGAACAACTAAAAAGAGAAGCTAACTTTTCGCTATTTGAAGTGCTTACAAAGCGAAGACTAGATCGAAGTTATGTTGTTACTGTTGATCGGATTATGACGATAATTCGAAGGAATTGTGCTTTGACAATATATCCGATTAAGCATTATGCACGAGGAACCAATCGATCCGAAATGGTTGAGCGAGCTTATGAATTTTATAGTAATCAAGTCATTGAGAAATCCTCAGTTGAAGATGAATGGAATAGGATCAAACAAAGAGTCCTTTTTGTAAATGCAGTAAAGGAAAAGATGGAGGCCGGGGAACTAGAATACAATTGGCTGATGTTTGATACACTATTTTGGGCGTTAGGTGTGCTTGAGGTAGAGTCAAATGGGGATTTGAGGTATACAAATAACCCCTTATATGTCGAGGCCTGTGCAAGGGAGCTCAATAAGCAGAAGGACTACTTTATCATGCAGGATTATCACTTTCAGGTTCAAACTTTAAGCCGTTATGAAGGAGCAGCTATAGTTGTCAACAAAATTCTAGAAATAGATATTGACTTATTTATCTCAGGTGGGGAAAGCTCTATAGAAACATTGAAAAAGTTAAAAGAATATGAGGATCCAAAGGTAAAGCTAAATGAACTTGAGACTTTAAGAATTACAAAACCTGAGCCATCACGCAGTTCAATTGATGATATAAGCAGAATGATGGGAAAGAAGCGGTTTTTAATTCGCCCGACTTATCAAAGATCAGAAGTAATAAGCCTAACAAAAGCTTCATCAATTATCGAGAGTATTCTGGAGTTGTCTAAAGTAAAAAAGGCCCATAGTTGATTAAATTGTTGGTTGCAACA
>CAYFJL010000235.1:0-4837 GCA_964343335.1 uncultured Polaribacter sp.
TGAGGAACATCAGTCTTCAACGACAAATAACCATCTGGGGAGATAAAAGCATCACACTGATATTTCTTGAGTGCTTTAGTAACGGAACGATCAAACCAAATTTTAAATAATATCGGGTGTCGAGCCGGAGGGTTGAGAACTACAGGAGTAACATTCGATGCAAATATGAACTTTTTATCGAACGGACGGTCAAAGAAAAAAAAGAACTCGTGCTCTGGGTGTTTCTTAACAATACGCGAGATCGTTTCGAAAGTATACCATCCAAAACCCTCCATTTTCTTAGGAAGCAGAAATCGAGTATTTACCGCTATTCTCATATCTTTTTGGTCGGTCTAAAAGTAAGTAAATTCAAATACTTTTATTGAATCAAAAAACCAAAAGTGGTGCTCAAACGTTTATAAAAGAAAAAAACTATGTTCAAGATAATCAGTGTTTTACTATTCGTTTCAATTTTTTTAGCATGCAATGCATCTACAGATATTGATGTAGACCAAAAGCATGTAATTGATAATGAGAAGATTGAGACTAATGCTGTAGCCTATTTTGCAAGTGGTTGTTTTTGGTGCGTTGAAGCGATTTTTGAGTCTGTTGAAGGAGTTGGTGATGTTATATCAGGTTATTCTGGTGGAAAGAAATCAACTGCGAATTACAATGATGTAAGTGCCGGAAGAACAGATCATGCTGAGTCTGTTGCGGTGCATTATGACTCAACAAAAGTAGACTATCCAACTCTATTGAAAGTCTTTTTTGGTTCTCATGATCCTACAACTTTGAACCAACAGGGTCCAGATAGAGGTCGTCAATATAGGAGTGCAATATTTTACAGAAATAATAAGGAAAAGGAGTTAGCCGAAAACTACATAGATGAACTTTTAAGTAAGCAGGTTTTTCCAAAGATCACGACAGAGGTAGTTCAATTTGAAGCGTTTTATAAAGCAGAAGATTACCATCAAAATTATGAAGAAAGAAACCCGAACAACTCATATGTTAGAGCAGTGTCTATTCCTAGGTTAAATAAGTTCAAGAATAAATATCCTGAATTGTTGAAAGAAGGACATTAAGTCGATTTTCATTAACCCTTCTAACACCCCTTTAATGAGCATCTTAAAGCCCAGGTTAATGGGGTGTTATGGCAATGTGATGAATTTTTGTTCAAAACCAAATAAAAAACATTGACCTTTGTAAAAGATTATATACCTTTGCCCCGAATTTTGAACGGAACTATTCTTTTATAAAGTGAGAATAATGTTGAATACAACGCTTAAGGCATTCATTTGGAGTTTGGTACTTTTAGTTTCAGCTCCTGTTTTTTCAAGTAGCAACGAAGAAGGCGAAAAAGTTGATGTGAATGAGATGATCATGCACCACATCAAAGATGCGCACGAATGGCACATTCTCACGCTAGAAGGTGAAGATGGACACGAAAAGCACATCTCGGTTCCTTTGCCGATCATTTTGATTGATGGTGGATTAAAGATTTTCTTATCTTCAGAACTGTATCACGGTGAACACATTGAATTCACGAATGAAAAAGGTGAGCATGAGCATTATGTTGCTAATGAAGAATTGGGTTATGGGATCTATCATGAAAAGATCTATAAGTTAAATGAAGCTGGGCTTCTTGATTTTCATGACGGACATCCAACAAATGCTAAACCACTTGATTTTTCGATCACAAAGAATGTATTTGCACTGATATTTTCAGCGATCCTTCTGTTTATCATTTTGAAGGCTGCAGTTAACACTTACAAGAAAGATGGTCTAGCTCCCCCAAAAGGATTAGCTAAGTACATAGAGCCATTTGTTGTTTACATTCGAGATGACATCGCTAAAGAGAATATTGGAGAGGCGAAGTATAAGCGTTACATGCCTTTTTTATTAACGGTTTTCTTCTTTATTTGGATCAATAATTTGTTAGGTCTAGTGCATTTCTTTCCAGGGGGAGCAAACTTAACAGGGAATATTAGTTTTACATTAGTGTTAGCGTCTTTCACGTTAATCCTTACTATAGTGTCGGGAAATAAACACTATTGGGCGCATATTTTCTGGATGCCTGGAGTGCCTGTTCCGATGAAAATATTTATGGCTCCTATAGAATTGTTAGGAGTTTTTACTAAGCCATTTGCATTGATGGTACGTTTGTTCGCAAATATTACGGCAGGTCACATTATTGTGTTGTCACTCATAGGAATTATTTTCACGTTCCAAAGTACTGCATGGGGATTCTTGTCAGTACCAATGGCGTTATTTATAAGTGTATTAGAGTTGTTAGTTGCCTTTTTACAGGCGTTTATTTTTACGATGTTGTCAGCGTTGTTCATTGGAGCGGCGGTGTCAGAACATCATTAATTGTGTAATCTTTATAAAAACAAATAGTTATGACTGGATTAGCTGCTGTAGGAGCTGGAATCGCTGTACTAGGTGCAGGATTAGGAATTGGACGAATCGGTGGATCTGCAATGGATGCAATCGCTCGCCAACCAGAGGCTACGTCTAAGATTCAAACAGCAATGATTATCGCTGCCGCACTTATTGAGGGTGTTGCATTATTCGGTGTTGTTGTTGGTTTGCTTCAAGGATAAGAAGAAGATTAATCTCCGTGCAACGGTTGGTTGTACGGAGGTTTTTTAAAGATTTGAGACAAAGATTAAATAAATAATAATA
The DNA here is from genome assembly GCA_964343335.1 of uncultured Polaribacter sp. Taxonomy (GTDB): domain Bacteria; phylum Bacteroidota; class Bacteroidia; order Flavobacteriales; family Flavobacteriaceae; genus Polaribacter. The sequence continues at coordinate 2,665 of CAYFJL010000235.1, forward strand.
TGGATTTAGTTACTCCAGACATAGGGTTGATTTTTTGGACAGGATTGGTTTTCCTATTGTTAATGTTCGTATTGACAAAGTTCATTTGGAAACCATTAATGGGTGCGGTAAAGAATCGTGAAGAGAATATTCAGGAAGCGCTTGACATGGCGAAGAAGACCAAAGCAGAAATGCAGGAGCTTCAAACCAAGAATGAGAACTTGTTGAAAGAGGCACGTGTTGAGCGTGATCAAATGATCAAGGAAGCAAAAGAGACGAGTAATCAAATGATCGATGAGGCTAAAGGTAAAGCTAAAGCCGAAGCGGATAAGATTCTTGAGAATGCACGCGCATCGATCGAATCAGAAAAGAACGCTGCAATCAATGAGTTGAAATCTCAGGTGGCAACAGTTGCGTTGGAAATTGCAGAGAAAGTAATTCGTGAGGAGTTGTCTTCTGATGATAAACAAAAGCAATTAGCATCAAAACTAGCTGACGATATCAGCTTAAACTAAGAGCATGAAAGGATTTAAAGTAGCCAGTCGATATGCACAGTCTTTACTTGAGCTTTCTCAAGAGAAGAAGGTTGTCGATGCTGTTTTAGCGGATATGAATGCATTTATTAAAGTAGCAAATGAAAGTGCTGACTTTACTGCATTTTTAAATAGTCCGGTGATCAAGTCTGATAAGAAAAAGGCGGTTATCAATAAAGTATTTCCAGCTTTCCAGGAAATGACCAAAAAATTTGCGGCATTGTTGACGAAAAATCGTCGTGAGATGCTATTACCATTGATTGCCGAAGAGTATATTGCAAAAGTTAAGGAGTCTCGCGGAATTGTACCAGTAACATTGACTTCAGCACGGAAGCTGGATGATACGGTGAAAAAAGCGATACTCGATAAATTGAATAAAGCCGTTAAAGGTGATATTGAATTGAATGAAAAAGTTGATGAGGAATTGATCGGTGGATTTGTGGTCCGAATGGGAGATACACGAATTGACGCAAGTGTTCATCATCAGCTAAATGAATTGAAACAACGTTTAACAAGATAATTTAACGCAAAAGTCGCTAATAAAAGTTTGTAAAAATGGCAGATATAAAACCAGCAGAAGTTTCTGCAATCTTAAGAGAAGAGCTTTCAGGATTTAAATCGGAAGCTGAACTTCAAGAGGTCGGTACCGTTCTCCAAATAGGTGATGGTATTGCTCGTATATATGGACTTGGAGGAGTTCAGTATGGTGAATTGATCGAGTTCGAAGGCGGACTTCGTGGTATTGCATTGAACCTTGAAGAGGATAATGTAGGTGCAGTACTATTAGGTAGCTCTTCTGAAGTAAAAGAAGGTGATACTGTAAAGCGTCTCGGAATCATTGCCTCTGTAAAAGTAGGTGAAGGAATCGTAGGACGTGTTGTTGATACACTGGGTAACCCAATCGATGGTAAAGGAAAGATCGAAGGAGAGCTTTTCGAAATGCCGATTGAGCGTAAAGCTCCAGGTGTTATATACCGTGAGCCTGTAACGGAGCCACTTCAAACTGGAATTAAGTCTGTAGATGCCATGATTCCAATCGGTAGAGGTCAGCGTGAGTTGATCATTGGAGACCGTCAGACAGGTAAAACAACAGTTGCGATTGATGCGATCATTAACCAAAAAGAGTTTTACGATCGTGGAGAGCCTGTTCACTGTATTTATGTTGCAGTAGGACAAAAAGGATCTACAGTAGCTGGTATTGTAAAGAAATTAGAAGAGGCAGGTGCAATGGCTTATACGACTATCGTAGCTGCGAATGCATCAGATCCAGCACCAATGCAGTATTTTGCTCCAATGACGGGTGCTGCGATAGGTGAATATTTTAGAGATACAGGTCGACCAGGTTTGATCGTATTTGATGATTTATCTAAGCAAGCCGTTGCATACCGTGAGGTATCGTTATTGCTTCGTCGTCCTCCAGGTCGTGAGGCATACCCAGGAGATGTATTCTACCTTCACTCGCGTTTATTAGAGCGTGCTGCGAAAGTGATCAATGATGATGATATTGCTGCACAAATGAACGACCTTCCTGAATCATTGAAAGGAAAAGTGAAAGGTGGTGGTTCTTTAACTGCACTTCCAATTATTGAAACTCAAGCAGGTGACGTTTCTGCATATATTCCAACAAACGTAATTTCGATTACGGATGGACAGATCTTCTT
>CAYFJL010000236.1:0-4817 GCA_964343335.1 uncultured Polaribacter sp.
CTTTATTTTTCGTAAATTTAATAGTACCTAAAAGGAATCTACAGGGGTGATAGATGACGATGATGGACATTAAAATGATGACTTGAGGATTGCTTTTTAGGTCTTTTGAAACTAAGACCAAAGACATGAAAGCGAAGAAGATAGGATCACTGAATTTATTTTTAATCAGCTACATATTTGTATCTGGTTTTTTCACATTACTTTTTTGGTTTACAGGTGAGGAGTCCCTCATTTTTTATGCAAAGAACTTGGTTGAAGATGGAGGTTTGACCAAATTAAACACAGGTGTATTTCTATTACTCTCTGTGCTAGCCATTCTCATCTATTACTATCGAGTAACCCACTTTCGAACCATAATTAGGGTGATTTCTGTGTTTATTTTTACACTGTCTACTCTTACCATTGCGCAGTATCTATTCGGAGTTGATTTCCGCATCGATACACTTTTTATTGAAGATCAGTTATCAAATACAAATCCGGGTAGGATGACCATATTAACTGCCGTCAGCTTTATCATTTTTACCCTCGGTTTATATTCCTTAGTAACACGAAAAACTATCATTACCAACATCGCACAATCCATCTTTTTTGTGCTACCATTGTTTGCCTTGTTGAACGTGATTACCATCATCCTGAAGTTAACCGTAGGGTGGGACAAGATTCCATATTTGACCTCTATTTCATTGGAAGCTCCGTTTTCATTTTTGGTGCTTTCTTATCTATTGGTGATGTTATTTCCGTTTGAGGGATATAAGGGCGTTATTCTATCCAAAAATATCGGAAGTAATTTCTTGCGAAAATCATTGCCATTCATTGTCTTATTGCCTTTGATCATGGCTTTTTTGGTCTTACAGTATATTGATAAGAATTTTATTAGTGCTGAATTCGGAATCATCCTCTTCACCTTTACGTTGATATCGGTATTAATCATTACCCAATACGGCATTGCAGAGAACGTCAACAAATCCTACAAGGAAAAACTTCAGATGCAAAATGATTTGTTGGTTCGAAATAAAGAATTAGCCCTTTTTAAATATGCGTTGGATCAAATTGCCGTGGTGGCAATTATGGATGACAAATTTACCTTTAAAATGGTGAACGATAACTTCTGTGAGTTGACCAAGTTTAAACGTGGTGAGATTCTAGGAAAAACCAATTCAGTAATCCAGTCAGATGAACATCCCAAGGCATTTTTTGATGATATCTGGACAACGGTATCTCAAGGGAAAACATGGATTGGCGAGATAAAAAATAGAGCTGCTGATGATACTTTCTTTTGGACAGATACGGCCATTGTTCCGATCAAACGAGGAAGGCGTAAAAAAGAATTTATCATCATCAAACAAGACATTACAAAGAAAAAAGATAGAGAGGCATATCTGGCTTCCTCACACTTCAAAGAAATCGAAGAAAAGAACAAAGAATTAGAGCAGTACATCTATTTGGCCTCTCACGATTTACAAGAACCACTTCGAACAATTGCGAGTTTCTCTGATATCCTATTGATGGAATACGAGGATAAATTTGACGATAGTGCCAAACAAATCTTCAATTACATTCAGGATGCCATCTCGCGCATGACCCAATTGATCAAACACCTCTTGGACTATTCGAGACTCGGACAAAGTGAAGAGCCTCAAACCGTTGATTTGAATGAGTTAGCTAGGGATCTACAATCCGACTTAGCTTCGTTAATTGATCGAAAAAATGCTGCTGTTTCCGTTGGTGATATGCCAACATTAAAGGCCTATCCAGTGGCCATTCGATTGCTATTACAAAACTTAATTAGCAACGGAATGAAATTCTCTAAAAAAGACGTCCCACCAGAAGTGAATATCACTTGCGAATCTATGGGAGATGAATGGAAATTCGCTGTGGCTGACAACGGAATCGGAATCGCAAAGAAACACCAACAAAAGATATTTAGAATCTTCCAACGATTGCATTTAAAAGAAGAATATGAAGGCACAGGTATCGGATTGGCCCATTGTAAAAAGATTGTGAGTTTGCACAAAGGCGATATGTGGGTTGAGTCTGAATTAGGTAAAGGCAGTACATTTTATTTCACCATTCCAAAAAAACTATCATGAAACAGTTAGACACCATTTTACTGATTGACGATGATCCAGCTATTAACTTTTTACACAAATTAGTGATAAAAAAAGAAGGGGTTGCCAAAGAAATTGTTGCCCATCAAAGTGCAGAAGCCGCATTGGAATACTTGAAAGAAAATGCAAAATTGGGATACCACTATCCTGAACTCATATTTCTTGATTTAAACATGCCTGGCATGGATGGTTGGGAGTTTATTGAAGAGTATGAAAAACTAGACAATACCTTTGAACAAAGCAAGATTGTGGTGATGCTTTCAACATCCACCGATCCGAAAGATCGGAAGAAGGCCGATTTTACCACGGTGGTCAATCAGTTTTTAAACAAACCCTTACGTTCGGAAGACATTCAATATATTTTGGAGAACAATACCTTTCCGACCTATTCAGTTTAAAGAAGATTAGGAAGACGCTCTTTGTAAGCGATCATTAATGGTTTTTCCCAATCCTTTATCTGGGAATCTTTCCGCAAGAATCAAAGTGATTTCTTGGTCATCCAATCGATGCAGGGCTTGGTATAAGTTTGAGGCAGCTTCTTGTAAATCGCCCTTTTCAGATAAAGTCTCTTGATAAGCGATTGAAGTACGCTTGTAGATGCGATTAAAGCCTAGTATGCCAATTTTTTCAGAATCATATTTTTGAAGGTCTAACTCAATATTCTCTGAGATGATAATCTTCGTTCTGGGTGCATAATGCTTCATGAGCATGCCTGGTGCATCCGGTCGATTTTCCTTTGTATTCCGTACTTCAACTTTTCCAATGATGCTTTCTATTTCTTCCAAGGAAATAGCACCTAAACGGTAAATCACCGGTGCCTCGTTTTCAAACCCGATGATGGTAGACTCAAGGCCTTTTTCGCAAGGACCACCATCCAATACCATTTGGATTTTACCCTCAAAGTAACTAGCAACATGTTTGGGTTTTGTCGGACTAATTCTGTTGAAAGGATTGGCACTAGGAGCGGCTAGTGGAAATGGAAGTTGACTCAGTAATTCAAGAGTTACAGTATGATTCGGTACTCGAACGCCCACGGTATCTTTTCCTGCAGTGATTAAATCGGGAATGTTCTTATGCTTTGGAAGAATTAGAGTTAATGACCCAGGCCAGAACGCCTCGGCCAATTTTCTAGCTTTTTCTGGCACATAGGAAACAATGGTATCCAATGCTGTAATGGATGGAATGTGTACAATTAAAGGATTGAAATGAGGACGATTTTTCGTCTCAAAAATTTTACCAACGGCAGTTGGGTTGAAAATATTTCCAGCTAGACCATAGACCGTTTCTGTCGGAATAGCTACCAAATGACCTCTTTCTAAAAGATCAATGGCTTTGGATATATCTTTGGAAATAATGTTCACCTTGCTTTATTTATTAGGCTAAAGAGCAAAAATACCACTTCCACATTGTGCAAAAGTACTTTCCTTGGTCAATGGTAATTTATAGGTTGATCCGAATTCTTTTATAAATTTCTTATAACTAGCTCTGGTTTTTTCGTTGATGCTTTTGTCTCTAAATTTGAATAAATAAGCCTTTAATGTCCCGTCTTTATTGAAATAAAACTTATGCCAAATATTCACCTTGGTACCCGTTGTATCCCAGTTGAAATCATTTTCAGACAAAAAACTTCCTAAACTTTTATTCAAGTCGAACCAAGCGGCCTTTACTTTTGCAATTTCATCTTTGGAAATATTTGGATCTAAGAGATTTGGACAAGTATCATCAAGATTTAAACGACTATAGGTTTTTCGATCTTGTTCAATACTACCGTCATAAACGGCAAAGGTAGAGGTCTTTTTGGTCTTCTTGTCGGTCTGAGAATCAGATGTACATCCAATGGTCAAACCCGCAACCAACAAAAAGAACAATATGCATTTCTTCATCAATTGATTATTTACATCATTAATCAAGAACAAAAATAGATAGTTCCCATAAATAAGGAGAATTAATATCAGAATTTTTAAAAAGGCATGTTTTTTGAAACGACAAAATCAAAACCATCGATTTGAAGAGAATTATTTTCTTACTGCTTATTCTTTCATGTTCTATCCTTAGCTCCCAAAATAAAATTGGAAGGCCCTTTTTTACGGGGGAGTTGAACTTATCATTAGCAATTAACGAATTTTACACAGTAGAACCCAATGACGGAGAACCCCTTCTAGTTCCTAGTGGACTTTTTGCAAGGGTCGGATTCGGATATGAATTCTTCAAAAAAGTGGCGATCAGTGTCAATGCCGGATTCGATGATCATTGGAATTACGACACCAATGCTTTTCCGGCGTATTTAGGTTTGCGATACAATATTTTTGAACGGGATGATGAGGCCTTTTTTATGGATTTCAGATACGGTAAAATGTGGCGACCTTCGAGTAATTATCCCGATGGTAACTATTACGGATTTGGACTAGGTCTACAAGGTGAAAGTGATGGTCGATGGCACCCGGTTTTTCGACTCGAATTTCATCGAAAGGGAATTCTAGGTTTTGAAAATGACCGCATCGACAGTATATCCTTGGGAATTGGGTTTGTATTCTTCTAGTGCGCCTGCAACCAATTATCTCCCAAACCAATCTCTACATCTAAGGGAACCGACAAACGAAAAGCATTTTCCATTTCGCTTTTGATCATTGGTTTCAATCGATCCAACTCCTCTTTGTGGGCATCAAAAACCAATTCATCATGCACTTGCAAAAGCATTTTACTTTTAAA
>CAYFJL010000237.1:0-4816 GCA_964343335.1 uncultured Polaribacter sp.
TAGATAACTTTTTATTAGAACTTTCAGAGAATACATTGAAGGTTTCAGCTTCTGATTTAGAGACCACGATTAGCTCTGTTATTGAAGTGGAAAGTGATTCTGAAGGATCAATCGCAGTATCTGCTCGATTATTATTAGATACATTAAAAACCTTTCCAGATCAACCGTTAACGTTCAAAACAGAAGGTGAAAGCACCATTGAAATTAGCTCTGATCAAGGAAAGTATGACATGGCGTATTTTGCAGGTGACGAATTTCCAAAGGCGGTAACTCTAGCTTCTCCAAGCACGACCAATGTTTCAGCTCAGATTTTATCGACTGCCATTTCAAAAACCTTATTTGCTGCAGGAAACGATGATTTACGTCCCGTAATGAGTGGTGTGTTCTTTCAGTTTAGCACACAGAGCTTAACCTTTGTTGCTACGGATGCTCATAAATTGGTGAAGTACTCAAGAACAGATGTAACGGCAAACGAAACGGCGGAATTCATCATGCCTAAAAAACCATTGAATCTATTGAAAGGAATTCTTTCTTCTACGGATTCAGATGTGGTTATTGAATACAATGATGCCAACGCCAAGTTTACATTTGATAATGTGGTGATGGTATGTCGTTTGATTGATGGTAAATATCCAAATTACGAAGCCGTAATTCCGAAAGAGAATCCGAACAAACTTACAGTGGATCGCGGGTCATTCTTAAACTCTGTAAAACGTGTGTCTATCTTCTCAAGCAAGACCACACATCAGATTCGATTGAAAATGGCTGGTACGGAATTGAATATCTCTGCTGAGGATTTAGATTTCTCCAACAAGGCCGATGAGCGCTTAAGTTGTGACTATCAAGGAGACGATATGCAAATCGGATTCAACTCACGTTTCTTAAGCGAAATGTTAGGAAACTTAAGTTCTAGCGAAGTTATGTTAGAAATGTCTTTACCAAACAGAGCGGGTATTTTAACCCCAATAGATGGTACTTCGGAAGGAGAGCAAATTACCATGTTGGTGATGCCAGTGATGTTGAATAACTAAAAATTTACTCACACTTTATAAATACAATCCTTACTTCGGTAGGGATTTTTTGTTAATGCTGGTTTTTGGTTATTGGTTATTGGTTGATGGTTGTTAGAGTTTAGTTGTTAATTGTTAACTGACAACTGATCATTCGCTTTTGGCAGTTAGCCATTAGCTCATTTTGTTACTAAATTATTGAATTATTATTTTATTGACACCCCTCTCTTGACTCTTGTTTCATGTCTCTTACTTCCTGGTTAATATTGTCATTGCGAGGCTTTAAAAGCCGTGGCAACCTGTTCAATGAGATTACTTCAGTCGTTCCTCCCTCGTAATGACGAATTAATCCGTCATAACTCCTGTCACCCGTCTCCTGTCTCTTGCTTCTTTTTTCTTGGTTCCAAATAGCTCGTCCTTCCTTGAAATATTTTACGTATTTTCACCTTCATTATTTTCGTACCAAATGACCTTTGAAGAAGTCAATAAAAAAAGAAGAAGTGTTCGTGACTTCTTAGACAAACCTGTTTCAGAAGATCTTATTCAAGAACTTCTAAAAGAAGCCCTTGAGGCTCCTTCGAGTTCCAATACACAACCTTTTAAAGTGGTTGTGGCAACAGGAGAAACGCTCGAAGCTATCGGTGATGAGTTAACCGCGAAATACAAGGCTTCTTTGACGTTGCGCAAAAAGAATATCATAGGGAAGCTGCTGACCTACCGAAAGTTCAGACTCAAACCCAATAAAATATACCAAACCATTCAAGGAAAATACCCTGGAATCTATCAAGACCGACGGGTAAAAACAGCCATCGGATTGTACAAAGTATTGGGTATTAAAAAAGAAGATCGTAAAAAAAGAGACGAAGAGCTCATGAAGAACTTTTATTTCTTTGGTGCTCCAGCTGCCATTTGGATTTATGCCAATCCGAAAATGAAATACACAGCCTTGGTCGATACTGGCATTTTTATGCAAAACTTTATGTTGGCCTGCACTGCTAAAGGATTGGGGAGCTGTCCACAAGGTGCCTTAAATCTTTGGAGAGAACCAGTAGATAAATACTACGATGTACCTAATGGTTACGAATTGGTGTGCGGTATCTCCTTCGGATACCCCAGTGATGCCACCGTGAACACCTATCGACCTGAGAAACTCAGTGTTGAAGAACTCCTTGTGAAGAAAAAATAAGCACATACCTCTTACATGAATTTTCTTGCCCACTTATATTTATCCAATAATGACGAGGATGTTATGATTGGTAACTTCATTGCCGATCATATCAAAGGAAAAGAAATGTTCAATTACAATATAGGGGTCCAACGAGGAATACTATTGCACCGGGCTATTGATGAGTATACCGACAAACACCCGATTGTGAAAATTAGCAAAGATCGTTTGCACCCTCGATATCGTCATTATGACGGCGTCATCATTGACATTTTCTACGATTACTTCTTGGCCAAAAACTGGTCACGATATTCTAATATGCCCTTGGATATTTTTGCCCAGCATGTGTATGGTCTATTGGGAAATAGATCCAATTTACCGGCAAAAACACAACGTTTTACTGGCTATATGATTCAGTTTGACTTATTGGTAAATTATCGAGACATGGATACCATTGCCCAGGTTTTAGACGGAATGAATCGCAGATCTAAAATGAAATCCCAAATGCATTTGGCCATTGAAGACTTACAATCTTTGGAGAAGGAATTGGAAGAAGATTTCCTTACCTTTTTTACCGAATTACAATCCTTTGCCAAACAAAAACAAAACGAATTAGAAACCACACATTCATGAAATACCGCTACATTTTTATCGCTTTAATCTTCCTTTTCACTTCTTGCCAGAAAGAACGAGTTGTTGGCGTGACTTCCAATAAGGCTATGGTGGTCTCAGCAAGAGTTGAGGCCTCAAAAATCGGATTGGAAATTCTTCAAAAAGGCGGAAATGCCTTCGATGCCATGGTGGCTACCGAATTGGCCCTAGCTGTGGCTTATCCGTATTCAGGGAATTTGGGTGGAGGCGGATTTATGGTCTACCGAAAAAATGATGGAGCAATCGGCGCTCTAGATTACCGTGAGAAAGCACCGCTGACAGCCACTACCGATATGTTTCTGGACGACAACGGCGATGTGATCAAAGGTAAAAGTACCAAAACACCTCTCTCCGTTGGTGTTCCTGGTACGATTGCCGGAATCTTTGAGGTGTATAACAAATTCGGAACCCTTCCTTTTAAAGACATCATTCAACCTTCTATTGATCTTGCCAAACGAGGTGTGATCGTTACTCAAAAGCAAGACGAACGAATTAAGAAATACAAGCCCTCTTTTTTGGAGGCGAATCGAGATTCAACCTTGTTCCATCAGCTATGGAATGAAGGTGATACCATCAAATACCAAGCACTGGCTGAAACCTTAACCCGTATTCGTGACAATGGCAGAGATGAATTCTACAAAGGAAAAACGGCGGAATTGTTTGTGGACTATATGCAACGTAATGGAGGTATCATCACGCTTAAGGATTTAGCAGCCTATGAGGCCAAGTGGCGTGACCCTGTAACTTTTACCTACGATGATTTGAAGGTGATTTCTATGGCCCCACCCTCGAGTGGCGGAGTTTGCCTAGCGCAAATCATGAATGCCATTGAACCTTTCGATTTACATACCTATCAACCCAATTCCACCAAAGCCATGCAAGTCATGGTTGAGGCAGAAAGAAGAGCCTATGCAGATCGGAGTTACTTTTTGGGCGATCCTGATTTTGTAAGCATACCGATGAAGGAATTAATCGATAAAGAATATGCCAAAGAACGCATGGCAAGCTTTTCTTTTGAAAAAGCGACTTCCTCCAAAGACATCAATCCCGGAACTATTGAAGTCGTTGAAAGTGATGAAACCACCCACTACTCCATTGTAGATCAATTTGGGAATGCAGTTTCGGTAACTACGACTTTGAACGGTGCCTACGGATCTAAAATCTATATACAAGAACTAGGCTTCTTCCTTAACAATGAAATGGATGATTTTTCGAGCAAACCAGGTGTTCCGAATATGTTCGGATTGATTGGTGCGGAAGCTAATAAAATCGAACCTGAGAAACGAATGCTGAGTTCCATGACACCAACCATCGTAGAGAAAAACGGCAAACTATGGATGATTGTAGGGACTCCAGGTGGATCAACCATTATCACTTCGGTATTACAAGTGATTTTGAATGTGCACGAATTCGGAATGGGTATGCAGGAATCGGTGAATCATCCGCGTTTTCACCATCAATGGCTGCCCGATGAAATACGCATTGAACCGAATCAATTCGATGAAAATACATTAAAAGAACTTGAAGCCCTAGGATATCGCTTTAACACCAAACGAACACCAATCATCGGTAAAGTAGATGCCATTTTAGTCCTTCCTGACGGGAGATACGAAGGAGGCGCCGATTATCGAGGAGACGATACCGCTGTTGGGTTTTAACAGTGAACAATTAACAATTATCAGTTATCAGTTATCAGTTATCAGTTACCAATGGCTAATAATTGAATAATTCAATAATTTAATGGGTTTTAGAGACAATAATTAACCACTTAAGGCTTTGAATTATTTCCTTTAGAAAATTAGAATGTGAGGTAGTCGTCATTACGAGGGAGGAACGACCGAAGTAATCTCATTATGCAGATTGCTTCAGCCTTTGAGGCTTCGCAATGACATTAAGAAACAAGATGCAAGAGACAGGAGTCATGATAGACGAATTTGTCATTACGTTATCAAGATTAAAAAGCTCTTTTAATCGCAGATAGCTTGCGAAG
>CAYFJL010000238.1:0-4762 GCA_964343335.1 uncultured Polaribacter sp.
TACGAATCATTCCGTTTTCATCCAAGTCTTTGGTAGCCTCTTCAGATACATTCGGAATATCATTCGTTAATTCTTCAGTACCTAATTTGGTATCACGAACGTCTAACGAATATTCATCAATATGGATGGAAGTAAAGATATCTTCACGAACAACTTTTTCTGAGATTACAATCGCATCCTCGAAGTTGTATCCTTTCCATGGCATGAAGGCAACCTTCATGTTTCTACCCAAGGCTAATTCCCCTTGTTGGGTAGCGTATCCTTCACAAAGTACTTGACCTTTTGCAACACGATCACCCTTACGAACGATTGGTTTCAAGTTAATCGAAGTACCTTGGTTGGTTTTTCTAAACTTAATTAAGTTGTAGCTTACATAGTCATCATCAAAACTTACCAATCGATCTTCATCAGTTCGGTCATATTTGATAGTGATTTTATTGGCATCTACATACTCAACGGTACCAGCACCTTCTGCGTTGATTAAGATTCTAGAATCTTCAGCAACCCTTCTTTCCAATCCAGTTCCAACAATTGGAGATTCTGGTCTTAATAATGGTACTGCTTGACGCATCATGTTTGATCCCATTAAGGCACGGTTCGCATCATCATGCTCCAAGAACGGAATTAATGATGCAGAAATTGATGCAATCTGGTTTGGTGAAACGTCCATATACTGAATATCATTCGGAGTAACTACTGGGAAGTCACCTTCCTCACGAGCAATAACTCTATCAGAAACGAATGTTCCATCCTCATTCAACTCTAAGTTCGATTGAGCGATTTTCATTCCTTCTTCTTCTTCAGCACTCAAGTAAATTGGAGCCTCTTTAACGTTCACGGCACCGTTCTCTACTTTTCTGTATGGTGTTTCGATGAAACCTAGTGTATTTACTTTGGCAAATACAGATAATGAAGAAATCAAACCAATGTTTGGTCCTTCAGGTGTTTCAATCGGACACAGACGTCCATAGTGTGTATAGTGTACATCACGAACCTCAAATCCGGCTCTTTCTCTTGAAAGACCTCCAGGTCCTAATGCAGACAATCTTCTTTTATGAGTTATCTCTGCTAACGGATTTGTTTGGTCCATAAACTGAGACAACTGGTTGGTCCCAAAGAAAGAGTTGATTACTGAAGATAAAGTCTTCGCATTAATCAAATCGATTGGTGTAAATACTTCGTTGTCACGAACGTTCATTCTTTCACGAATCGTTCTTGCCATACGTGCCAAACCAACTCCGAACTGACCGGCCAATTGCTCTCCAACAGTTCTTACACGTCTGTTTGATAAGTGATCGATATCATCTACTTCTGCTTTTGAATTGATCAACTCAATCAAATACTTGATGATGGTAATGATATCTAACTTGGTTAATACTTTTTCTTCCTTACCTACATCTAAACCAAGTTTGGTATTCATTCTAAAACGACCTACATCACCTAAATTATAACGCTGCTCAGAGAAGAATAACTTATCGATGATACCTCTTGCAGTTTCCTCATCTGGCGGTTCTGCATTACGTAACTGACGATAGATATGCTCAACAGCTTCTTTTTCAGAGTTTGTTGGGTCTTTTTGAAGTGTATTGTGAATGATGGCATAATCAGCTTGCAAGTTGTCCTCCTTGTGCAACAAGATGGTTTTCGCACCTGCTTCGATAATTTCATCAATGTGTTCTTTTTCAAGTATGGTATCACGATCAAAAATAATTTCGTTACGCTCGATAGATACAACTTCACCAGTATCCTCGTCTACGAAATCTTCAAACCATGTTTTCAATACTCTTGCTGCTAGCTTTCTACCTAGCACCTTTTTTAATCCGGTTTTAGAAACTTTAATCTCTTCCGCTAAGTCAAAGATTTCTAAAATGTCCTTATCTCTTTCGAAACCGATAGCTCTAAATAAAGTAGTTACCGGTAATTTTTTCTTTCTGTCAATGTAGGCATACATCACTTGATTGATATCGGTAGCGAATTCAATCCAAGAACCCTTGAATGGAATTACCCTTGCCGAATACAACTTTGTACCATTGGCATGGAAGGATTGTCCGAAGAATACACCAGGAGAACGGTGTAACTGAGAAACAACCACCCTTTCTGCACCATTGATGATAAATGTTCCTGATTGCGTCATATAAGGAATGGTTCCTAAATACACATCTTGCACGATGGTTTCGAAATCCTCATGCTCTGGATCGGTACAGTATAATTTTAATCTTGCTTTAAGAGGAACACTGTAAGTTAATCCGCGTTCGATACATTCTTGAATGTCGTATCTTGGTGGATCAACAAAATAATCTAAAAACTCTAATACGAACTGGTTTCTAGTATCTGTGATTGGAAAATTATCCATGAAGGTCTTGTACAAGCCTTCACTCCCTCTTTCTTCTGCTTTTGTTTGTAATTGAAAAAAATCTTGAAAAGATTTTACTTGGATATCCAAAAAGTCTGGATAGTCTTTTGTGAGTTGAGAGGTTGCGAAATTGATTCTCTCTGTTGTGTTTGTGTTTGCCAAAAGAGTAAAATTTTGTGATTAAAAAATCAAATTTTTAAAGAACTATTATATACACGAAATGGTTTAGGACTAAAAACAGATGTTTCTAGACCTAAACCTAATGTTGTTCCCGTAAAAAACCTAGTTTGTTACGGGAATATGAATTACTTAAGCTCTACCTCAGCTCCAGCTTCTTCTAAAGACTTTTTAAGACCTTCAGCCTCATCTTTAGATACTCCTTCTTTAATTGGAGCAGGTGCGCTATCTACGATACCTTTAGCATCTTTTAATCCTAAACCAGTTAATTCTTTAACTAATTTTACAACTGCTAACTTAGAAGCTCCAGCTGCTTTTAGGATTACGTCGAATTCAGTTTGCTCCTCACCAGCGTCGTCTCCTCCGCCAGCTGCAGGACCTGCAACAGCTACAGCAGCAGCTGCTGGTTCAATACCGTATTCTTCTTTTAAAATAGTAGCCAATTCGTTAACTTCCTTTACTGTTAAGTTAACTAACTGTTCTGCGAAATCTTTTAAATCTGCCATTTTAATTTGTGTTTAATTTTGTTTTATTATAGTTTATTTGTGCGCTAATTATTTTTCAGATAACGTTTTGATGATACCTGAAAGTTTGTTTCCACCAGACTGTAACGCTGAAACAACGTTTTTCGCTGGTGATTGAAGTAATCCAATAATTTCCCCAATCAATTCTTCTCTCGACTTGATGTCTACCAAAGCCTCTAATTGATCATCACCAATGTATACAGATTCTTCAGCGAAGGCTCCTTTTAGTAATGGTCTATCTTTGGTTTTCTTTCTGAATTCCTTGATTAGTTTAGCTGGTGCATTTGCAGCCTCAGCTAACATTAATGAAGTATTTCCTTTCAAAACGGTTGGTAAGTCTCCGAAATCTTTATCAGAAGCTTCCATCGCTTTTGCTAGTAGTGTGTTCTTAACAACCGATAGTTTAATTCCAGCTTTAAAACATGCTCTTCTTAAGTTAGAAGTTGTTTCTGCATTTAAACCTGAAATATCTGCTAGATAAATGTTGTTGTTATCTGCTAATGTCGTTGTTAATTCTTGTATTACTTGTGATTTTTCTTCTCTAGTCATAATAATGAATTTAACTTATTAAACAGATTTTACATCTACTTCTACACTAGGACTCATTGTGCTTGACATAAAGATGCTCTTTACATACGTACCTTTAGCCGCAACTGGCTTCATCTTAATTATGGTTGAAACCAATTCTTTAGCGTTTTCAGCAATCTTGTTCGCATCAAATGATACTTTACCAATCGCTGCGTGTACGATACCAGTTTTATCAACTCTAAAGTCAATTTTACCAGCTTTTACATCTTTAACTGCCTTTGCAACATCCATAGTAACTGTTCCAGTCTTAGGATTTGGCATTAAACCTCTTGGACCTAAAATACGTCCTAAAGGACCTAATTTACCCATTACACTAGGCATGGTGATGATCACATCAACATCAGTCCATCCTCCTTTGATTTTCTGTAGGTATTCATCCAATCCTACATAATCAGCACCCGCTTCTTTTGCGTCTGCTTCTTTATCTGGAGTAACTAATGCTAATACTTTTACATCTTTACCAGTACCGTGCGGTAACGTTACAACTCCTCTTACCATTTGATTTGCTTTTCTAGGATCTACTCCTAAACGAATTGCTAAATCAACGGATGCGTCGAATTTTACATTTGTGATGTCTTTCACCATTGCAGAAGCTTCATTTAAGTCGTAAGATTTCGATTTATCGATCTTCGCGTATGCTTCTTTTTGCTTTTTTGTTAATCTTCCCATAATTCAAAAAAATTAAGCTGGTGCATCACCTTTAACTGTTAATCCCATAGAACGAGCTGTTCCTGCAATCATTTTCATTGCTGAAGTCACTTCAAAGGCATTTAAATCTGCCATTTTATCTTCTGCAATTACCTTGATTTGATCCCAAGTAACTGACGCTACTTTTTTCCTGTTAGGTTCTCCTGAACCTTTTTTGATTTTGGCCGCTTCTAGTAATTGTACTGCAGCAGGAGGCGTCTTAACGATAAACTCAAAAGACTTGTCCTTGTACACCGTGATAACCACAGGTAAAACTTTACCTTGCTTATCTTGAGTTCTTGCATTAAACTGCTTACAGAACTCCATGATGTTAACTCCAGCAGCACCTAAAGCGGGTCCAACCGGTGGCGACGGATTCGCAGCACCTCCCCTTACTTGTAATTTAACTACTTTACTAACTTCTTTTGCCATT
>CAYFJL010000239.1:0-4760 GCA_964343335.1 uncultured Polaribacter sp.
GTAGGTAGCTGAATCAACTTCATCAACTGAATCTGTTGAGGCGATAATTTTTGTAGCAGTTTTTGTTGTAGGCTTTGTTTCAGCATATAAACAAAGATAGTAAAACAAAAATCGCCATTAATTTCTTAATGGCGATTTTTACTATTTCTATTTCCTTTTAGAATTCAGCATTTTGCGGAGTTCTAGGATAAGGAATTACATCTCTAATATTACCCATACCGGTCACAAATTGCACCAGTCTTTCAAAGCCCAAACCGAATCCAGAATGTACTGCGGTTCCGAATTTTCTCAAATCCAAATACCACCATAATTCTTCTTCTTCAATACCTAAGGTTTTCATTTTTTCAACCAGGACATCGTAACGTTCTTCTCTCTGAGACCCACCAACGATTTCTCCGATTCCAGGGAATAAAACATCCATGGCTCTAACGGTTTTACCATCTTCGTTTAATCGCATGTAGAATGCTTTGATATTGGCCGGATAATCAAATAAAATTACTGGACATTTAAAGTGCTTCTCTACCAAGTAGCGCTCATGTTCTGACTGTAAGTCCGCTCCCCACTCGTTGATTGGAAATTGAAACTTCTTCTTTTTATTTGGCTTTGAATTTCTTAAAATTTCAATCGCTTCTGTGTAAGAAACCCTTTTAAAATTGTTATCTGCAACAAAACGTAACTTCTCTAATAACCCGAGTTCGCTGCGCTGCTGTTGTGGTTTCGATTTTTCCTCCTGTGCATAACGCTGGTCTAAAAATTCCAAATCATCTTGGCAGTTTTCAAGTACATAAGACAAGACAGACTTAATGAAATCTTCAGCCAAGTCCATGTTGCCATCAAGATCAATAAAGGCTACTTCTGGTTCAATCATCCAGAATTCGGCTAAATGTCTTGTTGTATTTGAATTTTCAGCACGGAAAGTAGGTCCGAAGGTATACACCTTGCTCAATCCCATGGCGTAGGTTTCGGCTTCTAGCTGTCCAGATACTGTAAGATTGGTTTCCTTTCCGAAGAAATCTTTACTAAAATCAATCTCTCCTTCTTCCGTTTTTGGCGCTTTGTTTGGTTCAAAAGTGCTTACGCGAAACATTTCTCCTGCACCTTCTGCATCAGAACCGGTGATGATGGGCGCGTTCATGTAATAGAATCCATTTTCTTGGAAGTATTTATGAACGGCAAAAGACAATTTTGAACGCAAGCGCATTACCGCGCTAAATGTGTTGGTACGAACTCTTAAATGAGCGTTTTCACGAAGAAATTCGAAGCTGTGTTTTTTAGGTTGGATTGGATATTCATCTGGATTTGAATCACCAAGAATTTCAATCTCTTTCACTTGAATCTCTACACTTTGACCACGTCCTTGACTTTCCATCAAGGTACCTTTTACTGATACCGCCGCTCCAGTTGTAATTCGCTTTAATGTTTCTTCAGATGTATTTTCAAAGTCAATTACACACTGGATATTTTTAATGGTAGAACCATCATTAAGCGCAATAAATCGATTGCTTCGAAAGGTACGCACCCATCCTTGTAAATGTACTTCTTGAAGTAGTAGTTCTGCTTTTAATAATTCTGCAACATCCTTAGTCATCATTTCTGAAAATTTAATGTTTTTGAACAAGCCCCAAAGATACTTTATTCAGTAGAATTGAATTTGATTTTTACTCGCTTTTCTTTGCATCCTCTTCTGAATTCTCGTCAGAAACAGATACAATTTTAATTTTTGGTTCCTTGAACACCTTTTTGTTGGCAATTTTTCGCTCAAAGGTCAGAAGCAGCGAAGGAAGTAATATCAAGTTTGAAATCATGGCAAGCAATAGTGTTGCAGAGACCAATCCACCTAATGAAATGGTTCCACCAAAGCTTGACAAAGTGAACACTAGGAATCCGAAGAATAATACGATGGAAGTATAGAACATACTCACTCCAGTCTCTCGTAGTGCTGCATAAACCGAAGGTTTGATTTTCCATCGATTTACTATTAACTCCTGACGATATTTTGCCAAGAAGTGAATGGTGTCATCTACAGAAATCCCGAAGGCGATACTAAATACTAAAATTGTGGATGGCTTGATAGGGATGTCAAAGAATCCCATCATTCCCGCTGTAATGAGCAATGGTAAGATATTCGGGATTAAAGAAATCAGTATCATCTGCGGCGATCGGAACATCCACGCCATGAAAATAGCAATTAGGAAAATGGCTAACGATAATGAGATAACTAGATTTTTTATCAGGTAATTTGTCCCCTTGATGAAAACAAATGCTTTTCCTGTGAGCGATACCGAATAGTTTTCAGCAGGGAATTCTTTATCGATTAGTTGCTGTAATCGTCCTTGAATTACCTCCATTTTATCCGTACCAATATCCTTCATATAGGTCGTCATACGGGCGTATCTTCCGGTAGAATCAACAAAGCTAGTGAGCATGCCCACATCGCTTTCTGAATTCTTTGTGTAGGCAAAAATGTAACTGCGCTCTTGAGCTGTTGGTAATTGATAATATTTCGGAATTCCTCTGTAGTATGCCTGCTTGGAATATTTCACCAAATTTACAACCGACACGGAAGGAGATAACTCTGGGAAAGATTCAATGATGTCATTGATTTTTTCCATGCGTTTTAAGGTCGACAATTTCATTACACCCTTTTCCTTTTTGGTATCAATTAAGATTTCCAAAGGCATGACACCTCCAAACTCTTTCTCGAAGAATTTGATATCCTTAAAGAAAGGCATGCTTTTGGGCATGTCCTCAATCAAACTTCCTGAAACTCGAATTTGATATATTCCTATAATTCCGATGATGATGAAAAAGACAGTGGTAAAATATACCCCAATACGCTGTTCACGTACCATTTTTTCCATCCAATTGACAATGTTCTCAATCCATTTTCGCTCTAGGTGGTTCAGGTGCTTCTCTTTCGGAATTGGCATGAAACTGTATATCACCGGAATGATAAATAAAGCCAGTAAGAAGATACTTACGATGTTCACCGAAGCCAGAATACCGAACTCCTTTAATAGATTACTTTTTACGAAAACGAATGTGGCAAAACCTGATGCGGTTGTTAAGTTCGTCATCAAGGTTGCATTTCCTACTTTAGAAATCACCCTTTGTAATGATTTGGCCTGGTTACCGTGTTTCTTAATTTCTTGCTGATATTTGTTAATCAAGAACACCGCATTTGGTACTCCGATTACGATGATTAAAGGCGGAATCAAGGCCGATAATACCGTGATTTCATATCGAAACCATCCAATGTAACCGAAAGCCCACACAACTCCAACCAATACTACCAGTAAGGTGATAAAGGTTGCTCTGAAAGAACGGAAGAAAAAGAAGAAAATCACTGCTGTGATTAACAAAGCACCGAAAACAAAAAGACCTATTTCATCCTGAATGTTTTGAGAATTTAAGGTTCGGATGTATGGCATTCCAGAAATCCGAATGTCCACCTCGTTTTCCAACTCGAAATTTTCAATAACTGGTATCAGTTTGTTGTAAATAAAATCACGTCGGATTGGCGTATTGATGATGTCCTTTTTAAGGTAAATTACCGTTTGTAAAGTCCCTGTATTTTTGTTGTATAATAAGTTGTTGTAGAAAGGTAATTTCTCAAAGAGTTGGTCTTTAATAACTTCAACTTCCTTTTTAGTTTTAGGATCGCTTTTGTAAATATCCTCTAAAACGAACTTTCGTTTACGCCGATCTGCTTTCAGTTTTTTAATATCTGAAATAGAGAGTGTTAAGTCGATCTCTTCGAGTCCTTTAAACTCATTGACAAGATTGTTCCATGCGTTGAACTTCTTAGGTTCAAAGATGGTTGAGTCTTTAACACCTAGAATGATGATGTTTCCTTCTTCACCAAAAATCTCGAGGAACTTGTTGTATTCGATGTTTACCTCATGGTTCTCTGGAAGCAGGTTTGCCTCCGTATATGAAAAGCGCATGTATTTAATTTGAGAAGCTAGGAATGCAGTTGCCAAGACTATACCTAGTATAACCAGAAATCTATTTCGTAAAATAAGTCTCGCAACACGAGTCCAAAAGCTCATCAAAAAAATTTTTGCAAAGGTAGGTAAAATAGAGGGGTAAAAATAAAAAGAGTGCTACAAGAGCACTCTTTTAAATAAATATTAATAATGACCTTTAAATAGTCATGATTTCTTTCTCTTTTACGGTAAATCTTTCATCGGCCACTTTCACGTAAGAATTGGTCAATTCTTGAATATCATCTTCCGTGTTTGAAACCATATCTTCTGAAAGATCCAGCTTCTTTAAATCGTTGTTTGCCTCTTTTCGAGCACTTCGAATTCCGACTTTGGCATCTTCGGTTAATGCTTTTGATTGTTTTACCAAGTCAAGACGTCTTTCTTCCGTAAGTGGCGGAACATTAATGATGATAAAATCACCGTTGTTCATTGGATTGAAACCAATATTTGCAATCATGATGGCCTTTTCAATCTCTTGAAGCATGCTCTTTTCCCAAGGCTGAATACTAATTGTACGAGCATCGGGTGTGTTAATGTTGGCAACTTGACTCAAAGGAGTTTGAGAACCATAATACTCAACCATTACCGTGCTTAACATGGCCGGTGTTGCTTTTCCAGCTCGTATACTTCTAAGCTCTTTATCCAAATGCTCAATGGCTTTGTTCATAGACTCTTTTGCCGCATCCAGTAAAAATTCAACTTCTTCTTCCATTCGTAAAAACTTTATAGAATTGTTAGATTTTAATTATCAACTACAGTACCAATCTTTTC
>CAYFJL010000240.1:0-4738 GCA_964343335.1 uncultured Polaribacter sp.
CTTAGAAGAGCAAATCTTCGGATTTCAATCAACCAAACCTATTTCATGCAGTACGGATTTACGGACATACTCCAATTACTGGGGGCATTAGGATTATTCCTTTTCGGAATGAAAGTAATGAGTGATGCCTTGCTCAAAATGGCCGGTAGTAAAATGCGTTCTATCCTGGCCACCATGACTTCTAATCGGTTTCTCGGTATTTTCACCGGTTTTTTTATCACTTCTGTGATTCAATCTTCATCAGCGACTACGCTGATGGTGGTTAGCTTTTCAAATGCAGGGCTCTTAACCCTAATGGAATCCATTAGTGTAATTATGGGTGCCAATATTGGAACTACGATTACTGCTTGGTTGATTACCATTTTAGGTTTCAAGGTTAGTATGAGTACGATTGCCCTTCCTTTACTCGGACTTGGTTTCGGGTTAACCTTCGGGAAGAGTTGGAAGGCCAAAGAGATTGGTAATTTCATTATTGGTTTTTCATTGTTGTTTATCGGTCTCCAGTTTCTGAAAGAAGCCATGCCCGATATCAAGAACAATCCAGAGATCTTGTCGTTCTTATCGAATTACACGGATTTGGGTTATGGTTCTTTGTTACTTTTTTTATTGATAGGAACCATCTTAACAGTGGTTATTCAATCCTCAAGTGCTACCATGGCGCTTACGCTTATCATGTGTGCTCAGGGTTGGATTCCCTTTGAAATGGCTGCGGCAATGGTTTTGGGAGAAAACGTGGGAACCACCATTACAGCAAATCTCGCGGCCATGATTTCGAATTATCAAGCCAAACGTACGGCCTTTGCTCATTTGATATTTAATTTAATTGGGGTCTTTTGGGTATTGCTATTGTTTTATCCGTTTATCAAATTTGTAAGTTGGTTGACCGTTCAATTTGGTTCAGAGTCTCCCTATGTATCAGCGGCTGCCATTCCGGTTGCTATTTCTTTGTTTCACACCTGTTTTAACATTGCCAATACATTCCTACTCGTTTGGTTTGTGAATCCGATTGCCAAGATTGTAGAACAATTGATCAAGGTGAAAGAGGATGTTTCCATTGAGATTGACAAACCAATTTATCTGACCAAAGGAGCTGATGATTATCCTGAAACTGCCATCTATGCTTTGCAAAAAGAATCAAGAAACCTCTACAAGCACACGGTATTTGAAATTGTGGTGCATGCCCTAAGTCTGCATAGAGCCGATATCAAATCAGATTTAAAAGCGAAAAAAGTTGTTAAGGAATCCAAGGTAGATTTGAAGATAAATGTTCGCCAATTATACCAAACAAAGATGAAGACGATTTATGGTGAGATCATTGAGTTTGCCACTAATACTCAGAACAAATGGCAATTGACTCCAGCTCAAAACCAAGAAGTATCGCGGATAAAATTAGCCAGCCGGAAAATGGTAGAAGTGGTGCGCTATGTCAAAGAGTTGGGAAAAAACGTTTCCAAATACATGGATTCAGACAACGAAAGCATCACAAAAACTTATGATAAATACCGAAAAGACATTGTAAAAGTGTTGCGTATTATTTACTTATTTCGAAAAGAGAATGACAACGAAAAGCACCACCAAAAACTTATAGAATTAAAGCAACAGGCCAAAAACAAAATCAATCAGGATAGTAAAACTATTGATCGATTGATTCGAAATAAATTGATTTCTACTGATATGGCTTCTTCTTTGGTGAACGACAATGACAACTTCAATAATGTAATTAAAGGATTGATTGAAATTGCGGAGTTATTGTATACGACGAAAGATTCTTTAATGGAGAATGGGGATGATGGATCTACAACCCAAACATATACCCTACCGAAAAACTAACAAAGCCTGTGGCAGGTAAGTCTGATTCTGTTGTTACGGCATTGGGCAGGTTTAGCGTATAGCCCAATTCAAAATCCCACGATTTAGAAGTTAAAGAGATTGGAAAATTTACCTGGGTATTCAGTAAATCAAATACATCGTATGAAAATAACACCAACTGCGGTTGACCATTTACTAGTTGCGGTCGAATAAAAGAAATTGTTTGCTGTGCTACAACGAAGCTCACATTTGGCCTAAAACGGATAGCACTGGTTGCAGTTCGCTGTAAATCAAAACTTAAAAATGTATTACTCACCAATTGAAAAGAATTGGATTCTCCGAACAAATAGGATCCTGCAAGTGTTGTACCTAAGGATCTTTTTTTATTGGTTACCCCTAGACTTAAATCCAAAGAATTGGTGAACGATCCAGCATCTTCTGTAAAAAAATACCGCGTGTATCCTAAATTATAAAAAAGGGAATTACTAGCTCCAATGGTATTGAAATAGGCCAAAGACAAACTGGTAAAGTCCCAATTGGGTTCAAAACTTTCATAATAGATTCCCGATAAAGTGGCATTGAATCCAGATTTATGAAAGTAGGTCATTTGGGGAATCATATTGAATTGATCCACTCCCGTATCTCTACCTGAAAAAAAAGTATTGCTATTGTAAGTTAGTGAGGTATATAAAAAATCTTGTGAAACCCCTGACAGCAACATTTCATCCAGAAACTGCTGTTCATTAAAGAAAATCTCATCCAAAAGCAAATCAATATCCTCATCGGATCGCTCTTGAGCATAGGTACAAAAAGAGGTTGCTACTGTGATCAGTAGCAACCCATATTTTCTAATGATATTCGAAATACTCAACCTATCAATTTGCATTCAGTCCCAATTAATTGCCTCTCTTTCTATTTTTTTGCCTACCTCCTGCATTATTTCTCGGACCGTCCTTTAACTCACCTCGATCTTTGGCATTTCGGATTTTGTCAATGCGTTCTTTCAGTACATTGCGCTGTTCTTTGGTCAGCGTTTTCCGAAAACTCTCTCTCGTCTGACGCAATCGCATTTGTTGATTTTTGACCAAATCTCGCTGCGTTTTGGTAAAACTCGCCATCAATTGCTTTCGAATTTGGGCTTTAGAGAGCGATTTGTTTCGAAGAATCGCTAACTGATCTTTACTCAAACTTGCCTTAAAAGCCTCACGATTTGCTTTGAGGATTTCCTTTTCCTTCGTTAACAATCGCTGTTGTTCTTTGGTCAATTCTTTTGAAATGAGTTCGTATCCCGAACTTTGAGCTTGCATAAGTGTAGCACAAAAAATGAAACCTAAAAAGATCAGCTGATGTATGTTCGTTCTAAATTTCATTTTTTATTGTTTTGACTAAATTACAAATTATTCTCAATTAATTACAAGCTTGCTTGGCTGCCTCTAATTCTGTTGCGTCATTAATTGTGGTAGTCGTTCCGTCTCGGTATTCAATATCTACTGGGAAATTTACAACACCTTTTTCATCAACATCTGGATTGTCTTTGTGCCATTGTCTGATCAATTTGAAGTCGCTTCTTTCAGTTACGTCAATCACAGAACCATCAGGCATGGTGAAAGAAACTGGAAGAACAAACTTGAAACACTTTCTACGATCTCTATCTGCTCTGCAAGAATTCTTTACTTCTCGAAGATCTTCCACATCAATTAAGGTTTGAACCGTTCCGTCTTCTAAGGTCACGTCTACTGGGAATACCAATGCTGGTTTTTCTGTTGCATCTGGATTCGCTGTGTACCAATCTCTGATCAAAGACCACTCGTCTTTGCTATTCAAGGTAATCGTTGAATCATCAGGCATGATAAAATCGATTGGGAACACAAATTCGAAACATCTATTACGTCTCCTTCTTGATCGATCTCTGGTATCATCCAATTGTCTTCCTTGTAAATCGAAGTATACATCACTTGAATTCTCCATACGCGATTCATCCACCGAGCTTACCGCTACTTTGTAACCCAAGGCATTTGCTAATTCCACCTGGTTAATGAAGTTATCATTCAATTCACCGTTAAAAGTTGTTTGGGTTGATGTAGGTAAATCATCACTTCCTACCACAGTTCTGTTAGCCGTATCAATTTGATCGATTAAGGTAGCATCTGAACTAAGATTGATTCCGTCTGAATTTTCACTACAAGAAGTGAATACCAAAAATGACAGCATCAAAGTTACTAAGCTCAAACTAGCAATGGATGCTCTTGTTCTTTTTGTGTTTGTTTTAATAGTTTCCATACTCTTTGTTTTTAAATTAAAAATTGCTTCTGATCCTTAGAACCCAATTCTTTCAAATAGTTTGAAAAATTTTATAAAATTATTGTTTCGATAAATTTATCGTCGGTGTAATTATCTAATAATGAATCTTTTACAAATAAAGAATTCATAAAAAAATCATCCAATTTTTGTTCAGACAACTCTGCTTTGATAACAATCTCATTGATTAATAGTTCGTTGGTGAACTGGTCTACTTCATCCTCCTCAAGCAATAACGAATTGATCAACGCATCTTCTGAAGCCATTAACAAGTCGTACTTGTTTTCAGTAGTATCTCCACTAAAGTTGAATAAGAAAAGATTAAATACCAATAATAGGATCACACTCGCGGCCACCATATATTGCAACCTTACATTCAAATACCGAACCTTGGTTTCCTTTTTGGGAACTTCGGTTTGTTCGGCACGAACTTTATCTAGAATAGACAGCTTGGATTTTGCAAAGTAATCACTTGGCATATCCAACCCTAAATATTCTTTGTGTTTATCTCCGATGGAGTTTTTATCTCTTCGCAGAAATTTTTCGTTATGTTCTGGTGCTTTCCCCATAATCTTATGTTAGACCCAACTTTTTTAAAATAGTTTGGTTTTATTCTAATATTTTTTTCTCA
>CAYFJL010000241.1:0-4701 GCA_964343335.1 uncultured Polaribacter sp.
ACAATTTGATATTTTTCTTCAGTTTAGGAAGTATCATAGCACAGCAAACACCAGCTCCAAAACAAAGTAAAGACATTGTCATTGTAGGAGCAACAGCTCACCTAGGAAATGGTGAAATCATTGAGAATAGTTTGGTCTATTTTAAAGACGGAAAACTATCAACCGTAGCAAAAGCGCAATTAGTTAAGATGGATACCTCTGGAATGAGAGTTATCGATGCTACTGGAAAACATGTATATCCAGGTTTCATCGCATTAAATGCCTCCTTAGGTCTTTCTGAAATTGATGCTGTACGTGCTACAAGAGATTTTGATGAAGTAGGTCAAATGATTCCACATATTCGCAGTTTGATTGCTTATAATGCCGAAAGTCAAGTAGTAGAGTCTATGAGACCAAACGGAGTTTTACAAGGTGAGATTGCTCCAAGAGGTGGTACTATTTCTGGTTCTGCTTCGGTAATGCAATTTGATGCTTGGAACTGGGAAGACGCTGCCATCAAGGTAGATCACGGAATTCATATGAACTGGCCAGCTGCCTTTACCAGAGGACGTTGGTGGCTGGGTGAAGATGCTGCTCTACGTCCAGATAAAAACTATCCAAATCGTGTGCAAGCGATCAAGGATTTCTTTATGAAGGCGAGTCAGTATTTAAACGGACCAAAACCAAACAAGAACATTCCTTATGAAGCAACAGCCGGATTATTCAAGGGCTCTCAAAAGCTGTTCATCCATGTTGAGGGAACCAAAGAGATTACTGATGCTGTCAATACCGCAAAGTCA
This sequence comes from uncultured Polaribacter sp., assembly GCA_964343335.1. Classification (GTDB taxonomy): domain Bacteria; phylum Bacteroidota; class Bacteroidia; order Flavobacteriales; family Flavobacteriaceae; genus Polaribacter. The sequence goes on from CAYFJL010000241.1 coordinate 780, forward strand.
GTTGGCATCAATGATATTGTTATTGTAAACGGTACTGGTGCTGAAAAAGTAGCTGACTTGTTGGTAAAGAACAACATTCCAGTGGTGATTGATCGTGCACATCGAATTCCAGATAATATTGACGATGATTACGATTTACCATTCCGAAATGCCAAAATTTTAATGGATGCCGGAATTATGGTTTCGATTGGTATGCAGGGTCAAATGGAGCGCATGAACACTAGGAACCTACCATTCTACGCAGGTACTTATGCTGCCTATGGAGTGCCTAAAGAAAAAGCTGTTCAGATGATTACTGGAAACGCAGCTAAGATTCTTGGAGTCGATTCTTTTACAGGTACTTTAGAAGCAGGTAAAGACGCTACCCTATTCATTTCAGAAGGAGATGCTTTAGACATGCGAACCAACATTGTGACACATGCTTTTATTCAAGGTCGAGAGGTCAGTTTGGAAACCCACCAAACCAAACTCTGGAAACGATATTTAAAGAAGGTCAAGTCCAAATAATTCAAAAAGCGCTGATAATCAGCGCTTTTTTTATGACCAAAAGTAACTGCATCCATACATCTTACACAGGAAAATCACCCAATTTTACATTTTTAATCAAAGTAAGGGATCATTTTTTTTAATTTTAAAACAAAAACAAAAATGAAAAAACATTACTTACTCATTCTCTTCTTAGCTTGCTCAATCAGCTATGGATTTTATGAATTGATTGTTGCGTCCACATTGGGCGTCCCAACTGTTGAAGATATTTATGGCGGGCGAATTAATGCCATCACGGGCTATCAATTTCATACCGACTCAACCCGGATTTTTGTTGCTACAGAAAGTGCGAATTCGGTATTCTATGCCGATGTGTATTCCAATACGGGTTCGCCGGTATTAAGCAAATTCAAAGTGATTCCTAGTTTGGATAACACCCAAGATTTTGGATCAAACATCTCCAAATTAGTAGTCCACGAAGCAGCAAACAGTATCTATTTTAGCAAAAACAAGGAATTGTTTTATACAAGCATTACGGCTTCAACTGCAACAACCACGAATGTAACGGGCATAGATGACTTTACCATCAAAGGAAATTACGCTTTTGTAGCGGCACAGGCACCCGGTCAAATTGAATTTGGGACCTTAGATGCTTCAAATAATTTCACACCAGGTTCTGGTTCTCCTTTAACATTTACGTCTTTTACAAATTTCTCTTACATGTACATTCATCCCACTTCGGATAAAATGTACATTTTTACGGCAGGAACTTCGCCTAAGCTATACGTTTCTAATGATGACTACGATGCGTTCAGCGGAACGACAAGTTTCAGCGACATCTCGCCTACACTCACTTCATCGTCAGTGGATTGGACCGCCTTTGGAATTGGACCAGACGGACGCTTTTTCTTAGGTGGAAATAACAATACAAACAAATACATCGCCTATTCTGATGATAGCGGTTCTTCCTGGACAGAATATGATTCAGGAATTAATGGTACATCAGCTACCAATTTTGATTTCTCAGGCAATGCCTCGAGTTATCATGTTTTGTTCGCATCCATGTTTAGCAACAGTAAAGGAACCAGCGGGACTTGGGCAAAATTCGGAACAACCTCACATTATACGCATCCCAATGATGGAGCCGTTTATGTAGATCCAGTGAATGCATCTATTTATTATGCAACGTCCGACCAAGGTCTTGGAATTTCATATGATCAAGGTGTGACCGTTTCTAGTGCAGACGACGGAATTGAAGCTGTACAAGTCAATGATATGGAAATGACCGTGGATAAAAAAACAGGTTGGATTGCCAGTAAATCAGGAATTCGCAAAGTAACCGATTATGACACCTCCTCACCTACTTGGACCAATGCTATTTGGCCTAATGGAGACGGATCACCCTATTTTTCAGTTGCTATGAAGCCTTCAGATGATGCCACAGCCTATGTCGGTAACGTAAGAGTATATAAAACTACGGATAGCGGTAGTACATGGAGTCAGGTTTTTACACCCGAAAGTGCACCTTACAATTATCCCAATGTCGGAACTCAAGTTAATGCGTTAACTATTTGTCCTGCTGACGAGAACATTATTTTTGCTGGAGTTGAAATTCAGGGTTCAGACAAAGGCGGATTGTTTGTTTCGGAAGATGCCGGTAGTAGCTGGACACAAATTTACCTTCATGCTTCTTCTGGAAGTAACGATGTTGATGTTCATGATATCGTATTTACGGTAGAAGGAGGAAAAAATGTGGCCTATGTAGGTGTGGAATATACGGGGTCTGGATCAGGTTACAGTATTTATCGAGTTGAACAAGGGTCTTCAAGTTGGACAGTAACACAGGATATGGGACCATCTGGGACCAGCACAGGAAGTGTTATTGTAGTTTCAATCAATGATCTTGACTACAACGCTTCGAACAATACGATTTATGCCACAGGGACTGATGCAGGTACCAATCATCCAGTATCCTATTCGAAACCACTAGGCGGAACTGGACTATGGACTGTGAATACCTCATCTGGTTTCCCTACATCTAATGCGCAACAGACCAAGGTCGGAAAAGCCATCGTTCACGATGGTACAAACACTCTGTATTGTGCCGTAGATCATGAAATATACTATTTGACTTCAGGGGCTTCTTCTTGGACATTGGGATATTCGTATCCTGTTGGCACCGAAATCAATTGTTTATTCTATGATGAGTTATTAGTCGGAACAGGAACGGGTCTATATGCCCAAGCGGATCCTAGTACCACCGCTAGTATAACGGATGAAAATATATTGACAATTAGTGTATATCCGAATCCAGCTAAAAGTGGCAATCCAATTACCATTCAGTATGAAGAGCCCATCAATAATCCAACATTCCGAATTACTGATCTAAGCGGAAGATTGGTAGCTGAATATCAACTACATCAAATTCAGAGTGATGCAAATTCATCGACAATTCAAATTCCCCAAAACATAACACGCGGAATGTACTTATTGAGTATTTACAATAAGAAACGGAAAATAAGTACACAAAAAATGCTTGTTAATTAGAGAGAGGAGAAAGGCTTGCAACTTGCAAGCCTTTTTTATTTCTTTCATTTTAAAAATTAAAAGGGGTATCTTTATTTTTCGAAATTATTTTTTGTGAAAACCATAAGCAGTACCCAAAATCCGTTTATCAAACAAATCGCAAAGCTTTATGAAAAATCAAGCGAGCGAAAGAAAAAATCACTCTTTGTAGTAGAAGGGAAACGGGAAGTTTTACTGGCCCTTGAAGGAAATTATGAATTTGAACAAATCATCATTTGTCCAGAAATATACACAGAAGATAGCTTTAGTATTGAACTAAAAGATGCCTGCGAAGAAATCATTGAGGTAACAAAAGCGGTCTATGAAAAAATCGCCTATCGTAAATCAACCGAAGGCATTATGGGTATTGCCAAATACAAGTCTCATAGTTTACAGGATATCAAACTTAGCAACAATCCGTTGATCTTGGTGGCCGAGGGTATTGAAAAACCTGGTAATCTTGGTGCCCTATTACGAACTGCTGATGCAGCCAAGGTTGATGCTGTATTTTTAGCGGATGGTAAATGTGATCTATACAATCCGAATGTAATCCGGTCTAGTATTGGTTGTGTATTTACCAACCAAATTGTGGCGGGAAGCACGGAAGAATTGATTGATTTTCTCAATCAAAACAATATTTCAATTTATGCGGCAACACTTCAGAATTCCAACACTTATACCAAAGAAAACTATAGCTATCCAACGGCTATTGCAGTAGGTTCCGAGGCAAATGGCATTTCTAAACCCTGGCGAGAAACCAGTCGAAAAAACATCAATATTCCCATGCAAGGAATTATCGATTCGATGAATGTATCAGTTTCTGCCGCAATTCTTATTTTTGAAGCGAAAAGACAACGAAATTTTAAATAAT
>CAYFJL010000242.1:0-4689 GCA_964343335.1 uncultured Polaribacter sp.
TACCAACATAACTTGTTGGTATTGTGGACAAAGCGTACTTTTTGAGGAAGCCCTAACTAGGTCCCGGAGTGACCGCCCTAGCCTATCCAATTTCCAGATGATGACAATATCGCCCTTGCGGATCTGGTCGATCATCCGACGGAGTTCTGGTCGGTCGGATTTGGCACCGCTGACTTTTTCCTCAAAGACAAGTTCGCAGCCTTCTTTTTGGAGAGCATCCTTCTGTAAGGAGAGGTTTTGGTCTTTGGTACTTACTCTGGCGTATCCGATTTTCAAGATAATGTCTCCTAAAAGGGTTCACCATCGGCTTTATCATACTTTGATAAAATAGACCAGTTTTTTATACAGCTAGTGAAAAGAAAAAAGGGAAATGAAGTCTGGGGATGTGGTGTCCGGTAAAACGGTCGTTTTTTCAGACTGCTTCATCCTCATCATTTCTAAGACTATTCGTTAAAAAAGGATAAGTTAAAGCAATTTAAGCATTTGCTTAAATTATTAAATAACCCTACTTTTGCAGCATGAAAAAAGATAGTAATACCTGTATCCGAGTCAAAAGGGACGGAAAGCAAATTGATCGGTGTAAGGCGAAGATAGAGGAAATAAGAGTTCCAATTTCTAGCCTTGCCCGAATGATGAGTTTAGTCAGCAATGAGGTAAGGATGAAAATACTTTTCCTGCTTCGACAAGAAGACAGGCTTTGTGTTTGTGATCTGAGTGAAATTCTGGAAATGAAAATTCCAGCGGTGTCTCAGCATTTAAGAAAATTGAAGGATGCAGAATTGGTTTATTTTGAAAAGGAAGGCGCCACAATTTATTATCACATTCCATCTGACATAAAATCAAAACTAGAAATTATTTTCGGCCTGCTTCCTGAAGCAGAACTGGTTTAACTTTTAAAATATGAACGTACAAAAATCATCAATAGGATTAGGGGCGATCACGGCAGTTGCCTCTTCTTTGTGTTGCATAACTCCTTTACTTGCAATATTTGCAGGAACTAGTGGTCTGGCATCTACTTTTTCATGGATAGAGCCTTTACGCCCTTGGCTAATCGGTTTTACCGTTCTAGTCTTAGGGTTTGCTTGGTACCAAATGCTGAAGCCTGTTCCAAAGGATGATTGTGACTGTGAAGTTCAAAAGGTTTCGTTTTTTCAAACGAAGTCATTCCTAGGGATCGTAACCGCTTTTGCTTTATTAATGCTCACTTTTCCGAGCTATGCCCATGTATTATATCCAAGTCAGGAAAAGGAAGCTGTTGGGATAATTGATGAAGGGAATATTTCCGAAGTTGAATTGGAAGTGAATGGAATGACTTGTGCCGGTTGTGAGGGACATGTAGAGCATGCTGTGAATGCACTGGAAGGGATTATTGAGGTGAAAGCTTCGTTCAAAGATGCCAATGCCACAGTCAAATTTAATAGTGCTCAAACAAATCTTGCTGAAATAGAAGAGGCGATAAAGTCTACCGATTATAAGGTCGGAGAATCAAAAATAATAGAATAACAAATGGAAAAAACGATCATACTGCAATCCGTAATAACCTGTCCGAATTGCGGGCACCAAGCGGAAGAAACTATGCCTACTGATGCCTGCCAGTTTTTTTATGAGTGTAAAAACTGCAATACCATTCTTCGACCAAAAGAAGGTGATTGTTGTGTGTATTGTAGTTATGGTACTGTAGCTTGTCCGCCTATTCAAAATGACCAAAGCTGTTGTAACAATTCAAAATAGGTTATGCCGGAAGCTAAAGATGTTAAAGTATTTGTTCCTACCAAGAACTTTCAAGAGAGTCTGACATACTATCTAGCTCTGGGCTGGAAAAAACACTGGGGTGATGAGAAGCTTGCTGAATTGGAATTAGGCAACACCAGGATTTACCTTCAAGCTCACTATAATAAGGGATGGGCTAATAATTTTATGATGTATATAAATGTGGATAGCGCACAAGAATGGTATGAACATATCCAGAAGGTATTAGGTCAACATAATTACAAATATGCTAGGGTAAAACCACCAAAAGAAGAACCTCATGCCATTGTGACTTATGCTTGGGACCCTTGTGGGGTTCTATTACATTTCGCCCAGGATAAATAACTTTTTCTCTTCGCAACCATGCAGACAGAAGTAGATTAATAATAACTATCGTCACTGCTATACAATTCAGGTTTTCAAAATCGTCCATAGACTAGATCAAATAAAAAGAAAAATCCGCCCTAAACAGGGCGAAATACATGACCATCTTCAATGAAGTACCCATCAGCATCAAGGTCACGGGCGAAAGCATTGTAGTCAATGTAATAGCGGAGGTTCTCAGGAATAGAGTGAGCGTATAGTTCGTCAAAAGTCTGTGTGGCGTAATCGAGGAAGGAATCATACTCTCCTAGGTAAGCCTCTTCAAAGTTTGAGATAGCAGTTTCCAGGTCACTGACATCATTGTAATAGATTGCGAAGGCTTCACCGTGTTCGGCTAGTGCTTCTACTATGCTGACGATAGTGTCCAGGCTTTCATATTCGGAGATGCGGATACCACCTAGTTCAAAATCGTGGATAGCCCATTCTTCAGCTACTTCACCGTATTGCTTGGTGTATGGACTGGTACGGAGAATTTCGTTGATTTCTTCTTGAATCTCGTCAGTGGTGAGACCTTCGACATCGATCCATTTGCCGTGAAGAATACCGGCATTGTAGTCGGATAAAGAAGCGATGTAGATTTGATAAGTTTCTGATGTAGATTTTTTCTGATTTGACATGGTTCCTATTTGTTAAGTTGGTAATTGGGCATCTGCCCTTTTTGCGGAACCTAGAATCAGTGAAGGTGAACCCTGTGCAAGGAAAGAACAGCCATTTATTGCGGCTTGTCCCAAAAAATTGATGGTCTAAGACGAAGCGTGCCTTGCAGAGGGTGAGACAAGATGTATCTTAGTGCAGCTGAAAAAGGGAAGAATGATCCAATGTCAATTTAGGGAACCATAGCAGCAGGAATAAAAATCATCGCCGCTTAACTTAAAGCTGGTAAAGTCTAGTCGAATATAGTTTGTAACTCTCTCTTTAGGCTCTCAAACTCATTGATCGAATGCTGAAATTCAGCCCGGATAGACTCTTCAAGAGAATGATAATCATCATTTTGGAGTAGCTCCTGAGAAGGCAGAGAGTGATTAGGAATTGACAGGCTGGGTTCATCTTTAAGCATTTCGCCTGCATGTTTTGCAGCCGCCGTAGCAATTAGTTTCTTATAGCCACTATTCAGGGAATAGGTAGCTTCATTTGAAATTGAAGAGAAGTCGAATGAGCTATAGCCATATATTCGTTCTTGCAAAGCATTGAACTGAGGAAGGTAGGACTCAACAGAACTACTGTTTTGGTCAAACTTTACCATCTCGTAAAGCACATCGAGTTCTTGTTTCTCCTTCAGGATCGGCTTACGGCATTTTTCGAACAATTTAGTATACCTACTAATTAATTCAGCTTCACAAACCCTAAACTCGATCTCACGAATAATTGCGGCGTTTAGATTAACCGAATGGTCTTTATTTTTTTGTATTTCAAGATAAGCTAGATGTTCACGCACCCTATTTTCATTGACTGTAAGTTCTTCTATACCGCTTGAAACTTCATCAATTTTGTCTTGAGCTAGCTTCCTAGCTTTATCTATATGCCCTAAGAAGGATCTCTCAAAAACTCTTTGGTTGCGTTTAGTCCGGACCCAAGAGATTAAGCTCCGAAAACTTTTATTCGTCCATGAGAAGATTATGACTAGGCCGTATCCCACTATGTAAATCAATACTCCTACGATGACAAGAAACTGCATAATGTTCGTTTTTTTTAGGTCTAATCAAAGTCAAAATCAAAATCATCGCCAATCTCATTCCCCATGTCTAACTCAAGTTGTTCAAATGATTCATTCACTTCAGCTTCATGTTGAATGTTATCCAAGAAACTGTCATTCTCGATCCGTGAAACTTCTTTACTGGATTTAATTACCACGTCATTGGGATTAAGGACATTAGGTTTTGATCCATTTGTTTTTTCGGGAGAGGGTATTTCATTGTCATCAAGTTTAGGCGGTAAGTTTATCTTCTGCTCCAAAGGTGAGGAAGGTGTAAGAGCAGCCTGACTATCGGTCTTTAATAGTTTTATGGTTCGATTTATACCACTTTCATCCTCTATTGCCCTGAATTCCTGGCCATCATTATTCGGCTCAAAGGGTTTTGACCATTCCCCCTCTTTGTTCCTAGGGCCTTTTTCAAGAATATCGTCCAATTTTTTCGTACCAATTTGCTCTTCATACGATTTTCCTTCTTTCTCTTCTAATATTTCCTTTATGGGTCCCCGTTTTTTATTGATATCTTCAATCTCTGAATCTTCAATTCTTGTGCCAGGACGGTTAGAGGAAGCATTTTCTAACTCCCCCAAGGAACTTGGGTTTCTTCCTCTTGCCCTGCCCGTATCAGCATTAGCAGCCTCTTGTCTTTGCTGATCTATATCGTCCGTATGCTTCTTTTTGGGAGCCTCATCATCAGGTGTTACTTCTTTTTTCGCTTCTGCTTTATTACTCCGATCTATTTTCCCACTATCTTCTGATTTGGGAGTAGATGTATCAATGCGCTTATCGGTTTTTTTCGCCGCCGATTTAGCTTTATTCTTTAATAGGTTTCTAAACAGAACTTGCATAGTAATACATTTTGCATT
>CAYFJL010000243.1:0-4680 GCA_964343335.1 uncultured Polaribacter sp.
TGTAATAACCTCAAAGATATTTATTTATTGCAAAAATGAACCACAATTCCTTGAGTTTCCTAAAATGAAATCTACCTATGGCAATTGAGATTGAACGCAAATTTTTAGTGAAAAATGATGACTTTAAACAGCAGGCTTTTGATAAAAAATCAATGAAGCAGGGTTATTTAAATTCTGATAGAAAAAGAGCGGTGCGTGTAAGAATTTCAAACCATACTGCTTTTCTGACTGTAAAAGGAGATTCCAATGATTCTGGATTGTCTCGATTTGAGTGGGAAAACGAAATTGCCCTTTCCGAAGCAGAAGAACTGCTTAATCTTTGTGAAAGACCCATTCTGGAAAAAACAAGGTATTATGTGAAAGTGGACAACCACATTTTTGAGGTTGATGAATTTTATGGTGATAATGAAGGCTTACAAATTGCGGAAATTGAACTCAAGAATGAGGAGGAAAATTTTTCAAAACCCAACTGGCTTGGAAATGAAGTGACAGGAGACCATCGATACTACAATGTCTCGCTACTGAAAAATCCTTTTTCCAATTGGTCAAAGAGTGTAGATAGCAATGAAATGACTTAATCCGGCTAATAGCACAAAGACGTGAAAAATAGCGTGGTTGTAAGGTATTTTCTGAATCAGATAGAGCACTGCTCCTACCGTATAAAAGATACCTCCAGCAATTAAAAAATTCAATCCATTTTCCGATAATACCTCCATCAGCGGATTAATGAAAAGAATTACTTGCCATCCCATTAGTACATACATTAGGGTAGAAATTTTATCAAACCTACCGGTAAAGAATAGTTTTAACACGACTCCTACCAAAGCGAAAATCCAAACGGCTATAAACATGTACCATCCTAGCGGTGAATTCAAAGCTACCAAACAAAAAGGGGAATAACTCCCTGCAATGAGTACATAAATGGCGGCATGATCAAAAATCTTTAATTTTCTCCTTTTTCTAGGATTTTTAGAAGCGTGGTATAAGGTCGATGCTAAGAACAGAACCATAAGACTGAGTCCGTAGATAAACAAACTCAAAGTCATCCATAACTGGTCATATGAAAAAGCTTTCTGAACGATGTATGGAAAGGCAATCAGGCTCAGTAAAAATCCGAATCCATGGGTAACAATATTTAGAAACTCTTCTTTTTGAGAGTATCCGTCAAACATCTTTTTTTTCATTCTTTCTTTGCTCTATTGGTATCCTCCATGTACTTCTCATCATGGATCAATTCGTTGTAAATGATATCAAAAGTTTTTTGCTTGAGTTCTTCTAAATTATCTTGAGTTAGATTCTTGGTTTCTAAAAATTCATGTTGTTTGATACGAATAACTCCAGGTCTTCCTTTAAAAAAATTCCATGAAAAATAGCGCTTCGGATCGTAATAAGTTTGCACAACAATGGGTATTTCAAATTCGATGGCGAGACTAAAAGCACCGTTCTTAAAGGGAGCTAAAATGACATCTTCATCGGGTACCAATCCTTCTGGAAAAATCCCCATACAAACTCCATTTTTTAATCGCTTCTTTGCTCTGGCGTATACATTTTTTCGGCTTTTCCCATTGCTCCGATCAACCATGATCACAACCCTACGATAGAAAAATCCGAAGATTGGAATTTTTACCAATTCCTTTTTTCCTACAAATACAATAGGGTTCTTACTTAATACAATCATGACGAAAGGATCAATGAAGGAAGCATGATTGGCAGAAAACATGTAGCTCTTATCTGACTCAATTTTCTGTTGGTATTCAACATCCAGTCGAAACCCCATTCCATAGACAATAATCTTGGCCCAAACACGAATCATTTTCCAAAAGGTGTGGTAATATTCTTCCTTAGCAGTAAGCACTAAAAGAAAAGGAACCATTAAAATAATGGTGGTAAACATGAGCACATAAAACCATGCTCTCCAGATCAAAAGGATTGGGATTTTCAAATACCTCATAAAAGCTCAAAAATACTAATATTCTTTAGTTTGATTGTGCATGAATTCTAAAACCTTATTTTTGTGGTCTTATTGTAAAATCTACAAATTTCTAGTCTATGTCTAGGATTCTTACAGGAGTTCAAAGTACGGGAACACCACATTTAGGAAATCTTTTGGGAGCAATTCTTCCTGCAATTGAAATGGCGAATGATCCGAATAACGAGTCGTTCTTATTCATTGCAGACATGCACTCATTAACTCAGATCAAGGATGGTGAATTGTTAAGAGCAAACACTTACAGCACAGCGGCCACATGGCTGGCTTGCGGATTGGATATTGATAAAACGGTTTTCTACAGGCAAAGTGATATCCCAGAGGTAACAGAACTTTCTTGGTATTTGAGCTGCTTTTTTCCTTATCAAAGACTCACTCTAGCTCATAGTTTTAAAGACAAAGCAGATCGTTTACAAGATGTAAATTCTGGATTGTTTACCTACCCGATGTTGATGGCTGCAGACATTTTATTGTATGATGCTGAAATTGTTCCGGTTGGCAAAGATCAATTGCAACATTTGGAAATGACACGCGACGTTGCAAACCGATTGAACAACATTGTCGGAGAAACTTTAGTACCTCCTCAAGCCAAAATTCAAGAGGAAACCAAGTTGGTACCTGGAACCGATGGCGAAAAAATGAGTAAATCGAGAGATAACATTATCAATATCTTTTTACCGGATAAAAAACTTCGAAAGCAAATTATGGGTATCAAAACCGACAGTACACCACTGGAGGACCCGAAAGATCCGGATACTGATAATGTTTTTGCACTTTATAAATTAATGGCTTCAGAAGAACAGGTGGCCACCATGCGAGCGAATTATTTAGGAGGTAATTACGGATACGGACATGCCAAACAAGCATTGTATGAGTTGATCCTTGAACAATTTGATGAAATCAGAAAACGATATGATTATTATATGAACAACACTAATGAAATTGATGAAATCCTTGAAAAAGGAGCAATAAAGGCAAGAGTCGTTGCTCAAGAAGTGCTACAAAGAACACGATCTAAAATCGGATACTAATTCATTCGATTCTAAAATGATATAAAAAAAACCTCACGATATCGTGAGGTTTTTTTGTTTTCTTAAATTGATTTGATTATCCCCACTGGCAAACGATTCCACCCATTAAAGCCAAGGTGATTACCCAATATCCAACGTTGATAAAAATATATTTTGCTTTCTTTCTTTCAAACATCGCTTGAATACTCAACACTGGAAGTGCAAAAAACAATCCGGCCATTGCTCCATGCAAAGCACCATGCTTAAAGCTTCTATGAGCATCGCCATATTTTTCCATTATTTGATTGAATAGTTCAAGTGATTCTCCCGTCAATTCGGTTGCTCCTGCTGGCATTAACGTTCCGTATACACCCATCTGATGCACTACTAAAAATTGAACCATCATTGCCAAGATGAAACTAAAAAGTAAGCTCAGACCCATGATGACGAGCATATTCCCCTCCTTTAAAGACTCTTCCGTAAAGCCCATTAAGTTCATCCAAGTTTTTCCGAAAAGTGGACCGTACCACACGAATCCGATTACCATTGGTACAAAAGCAGCACCTAAAAAAATTAAGAAATTAAATTCCATGATTTGTTGTTTTTGATTGATAATCAAAGATATAAAAAAATAGCTTCCTCAATTTCTCGAGGAAGCTATTCTACAAAATGTAAGTAAGCTATTTTATTTTCATTGACCTTCCAATGGCCTCTAATTCGAAAATGAATGCGCGTTTATTGATGGACGGCGCATAGGTGAACCCTTCAAAAACAATGATACGATTATTTGGTTTATCTACAATGGTATAGTTTAAAAAAGGACCTGCCATAAAATCATTCTTCACCTCCCATTTCCCTCTCGTTTCGTAGGCCTTTCTACCAGCAATCTCTGTATCGAAAGTATAAGGTGTGTAGGCCTCTTCCGTAATCATATACATGCCTTCTCTCGAACCTGGGATGTAAATCTTCCCTATACTATCTCTTACCTTGCTGATATTGTCAGCAATCTTGTCTTCATTAGTCAACGGTAGCGAATACACCAAAATGTTATTACTTCCTGTTTTGGCAATACCGCTTAATAAATGTTGACGTAACCATAGGAACTCACCGGTATCATCAACGGTTTTAAAGTTTTTATTAATGGTTAAGGAAATTCCTAGATTCTGAAGTGTCTTGTATTGGGAATCATCCAATCGTTCTTTTTGAAAAAGTCCTTGTACATATTTTACATCCGAAGCTAAAAAGGTTTTTACCACGGTAGATTTATGCTTTTCGAACAATTTCAAAATGGACTCCTCGTCCTTGGCTTGTAAATAAACTAAGGTTTGGGGTCTTGCATAAACATCATGCTTTACCACAAATGCTTCTTGTTCTGCTCTCGTCACAAAAAATACATTTCGGTGGTACTTCATCATCGAGCCAAATCCCTTTGGATCTAGTTGAGAAACCGATAAAATAGGTTCTGGCTGTGGTAAACCTACTTGCCTTTCTCCAAAGGTATTCCGTAAGGCTTTGCCAATATTTCCATCCCAATCATTGCCTTTGGTTACGATTAAGATTTTATTCAGTTTTCCTACAGACGGATTTAAAATGTATTGATCATCTCCTTTGCATGAAAAGAGAACTAAAAAAAGTAGTGCGTAAATTATTCTCATCGAATTAACTTTTATAGATTTTCAGTTT
>CAYFJL010000244.1:0-4670 GCA_964343335.1 uncultured Polaribacter sp.
GAGATATCGAAAAATCTGGATGGCAAACGCATTTTATTATTGGAAGACAATTCTTAATAAATTCTTAATTTGTAGGCGTCGGTTTTTTTTGGCATAGTTTTTTCTAAATACATTTAAAAATGAAAAAGTTTTTTTTACTCGTCGTTCTTTCACTTAGTGTTTCTAATGTTTGGTCTCAACGAAATCAGATCATTGCTTACATCGATATGGAATACATTTTAGAAAATGTTCCTGAATACCTAGAAGCTCAAAACACACTAGATTCGAAGGTGGCTCGATGGAGAAAAAAAATAGATGATCAAGCCCGTTTCATTGAAGTATTAAAAACAGATCTTGCGAATGAGAAGGCAATCTTAACAAAAGAGATCATTGAAGAAAAGGAAGAGGAGATTACTTTGAAGCAAGAAGAATTAAGAAGATTAGAGTCGCTTTACTTCGGTCCGAAGGGTGATATGTTCTTAATCCGAAAGCAGTTGGTAAAACCAATTCAAGACCAAGTATACAATGCAATTCAATCAATTGCCAAGAGAAAAAAATACGACTTCGTTTTTGAAAAATCGAGCGACTTAATTATGCTCTATTCCAATAAAAAGTACGATATTAGCGACCTCGTTTTGAGCTCTATAGATCGTACCAGATTGCAAAAGAAGAAGGAAGAAACGAGAAAGCAGAAGAACGAAGCACGAAAGAAGAAATCGGCTCCAAATAGAGAGCTCACTGAGCAGCAGAAAGCAGCTCAAAAGAAACTCCAAGATGCGGAAGCTAAGAAAATAGCTGACCGAGAAGCCAAAAAGAAAGCCATCGAGGATAAGCGTAAAGAATTGCTAAAACAACGTGAAGAAAAAAGAAGACTTCTAAGAGAAAAGAAAGAAGCGCTTCGAAAGAAAAAAGAGGAAGAAAAGAAAAAGAAGGAAGAGGAAAGAAAGAAGAAACAAAAACAGAAGGAAAACAATAACATTTAAATCGATACTAAAAATGAGAAATTTTAAAACGTTACTATTCATAGCCATTTTCACATTGGGTTTTACTGGAGTAGCTAATGCACAAAAAATGGGGCATATTGACTTTGAGAAATTAGTAGCTGAAATGCCAGAAACCGTAAAACTTAAATCTGATATTGAGAAATTAGGTAAGACCTACCAAGATGAGATTGAGGGAATGGGTAAGAAATTAGATGCTAAAATCAAGAAATATACTGCTGAGCAAAATACCCAAACAAAAGAGATTAACGATACAAGAGCTACTGAAGTTCAGCAAGACAGAGCTAGATACGAGCAATTGAGACAAACGGCTTACCAAGAAATGCAGAAAAAGCAGAATGACGGTTTGGTACCAATCATCGAAAAAGCTAGAAAAGCAATTGAAGATGTTGCGGCGAGCAAAGGCATCGTGTACGTATTAGACGCCTCTGTTGGAAAAGGTCTCTTAGTAAAAAAAGGAGAAGATCTTTACGCAGCAGTAAAGGCCAAATTAGGATTCTAATTCGACTTCAACATAATTTATAGAAAACCTACTTTTCAGTAGGTTTTTTTATTTTTACACAATGGCAAATTCTTCATTTCCAATCGGTGTTTTTGATTCTGGAATAGGTGGAACTTCTATATGGAAAGAAATTAATAAACTACTTCCGAATGAAGACTCCATCTACTTATCCGACAGTAAAAATGCCCCGTATGGTAGCAAAGGAAAAGAACGAATTATCGAGTTGGCCATTAAGAACACAGAGTTCCTACTCAATCAAAACTGTAAACTTATTGTCGTAGCCTGTAACACGGCGACCACGAATGCAATCTCATTTTTACGTCAGTCCTATGATGTTCCCTTTATTGGAATTGAGCCAGCCATCAAACCTGCTAGCATTAAAACCAAATCAAAAGTAGTTGGAATTCTAGCTACCAAAGGAACATTGAATAGCGAGTTATTTGCCAAAACATCTCGTTCACTCAATGATGATATTATCATCGAAGAACAGGTGGGTACTGGATTGGTGGAATTGATTGAAAACGGCCAAATAGAATCTGAGGAAATGACTCAGTTATTGAAATCTTATATAGATCCTTTGTTGGACAAAAATGCAGATTGTTTGGTCTTGGGATGTACACATTATCCGTATCTCATTCCACAGATAAGAAAGATTGTTGGTGATGATTTTCCTATTATTGATTCAGGAGAAGCCGTTGCCCGTCAAACAAAAAACATACTCATTCAAAACGATATTTTGAGTCCCAATACTTCAAAAGGATCTCATAGCTTTTACATCAATACAAAAAAGGAAATCCTGAATCGTTTTGTTTCAGAAACTAAGTTGATTACAGTAAAAGAGTTGGATTTTTAGAATCTACCGAAAGGTGAGTTAATATTCGGACAAGCAGCTGCCCTTGGTTCTCTAGTCCACAAGTTAATTCCTAATGAAATTTGATGAAAACCAGTATTGGTAAGTACAATGTCGTTCATCTGCTGCGTGTAGGTGTAGGAGAACATATAGTTCTTGTAATTGATTCCTACTATGGGTGAAATGAATGAGGCATTCTGGATGGCATTTACGTCAAAATTTCTTCGGTAAGATAAAGCACCCCAGAACTGAGTATCATTGAAAGTTTTATACGCCTTTAAATTAAAATCAGCAATTCGCTCGCCAGTTGTTTCTCTGAATTGCAACATCATTGATGGCTCTAGCTGAATGAAACTATCTTCACCAAAGTAGTATCCTAATGAAAAGATATAGTTGCGTAAATCAACTGGTTCCGAAACATTGAGATTATTTCTTGCTGTCAGCAATAAATTCTTAACCGTAAAATACGAGGAAAGACCTCCATAATGATAGGCCACACTAAAGTCAGCATTGTAATAGCTGGTACTCTGAATGATTGCTGCTACGGCTCTATCACCCGTAAAAGTTCTTTGATCTGACTGATTTTGAACAAAGGTGAAGGCCAAACCAAATGACAACTGATTGAAAAAACGTCCATTGCTCATTGGCAAGTGGTAGGCATACGATGCTTGAACCCCTTTCTGCGAATGAAATCCGTTTTCATCATTGAATAAAATCAATCCGTAACCTGCGTTTGAATATTCATCAAGACGTGTATGAAAACTAACCGTCTGTAGCGTAGGTGCATTCGGTACACCTGCCCATTGTTGTCTTGCAGTAAATCTAAGTTTGCTTGAGTTACCAATACCTGCTGCAGATGGATGTAATAAATACACGTTATCCGAAAGGTAATCCTGATATATTGGTAGGGTTTCCTGTGCTTGACTAGAGGGAGAAAAAAATAAAATCAATAATAAAGTTAGTACCGCACAAAAGCTTCTCATCAATGCTCAAAATTTGAAAAACCAAATATATTGCTTTTTTTAAGGAATATGTTTTTTGGAGTTAAGATTTAACACGGTTTTATAACCGCCTGAATCTCGATTTATTGCATTGCCAATTGATTATTTACACATGGCTCCATGGGATACCATTTCCAAAGATGGAACTGGTGACAAAAAAGGAATTCCTAATCCGAGTCCGCGCACTACAAATAATACGCCCATAAAAACAACGAGTACAGGTATTACCTTTTTAAGATTTAGTGTTTTTCCGAAAAGATTTAAGTTAGGCGCATAGGTAATTACGGTCATTAAAGGCACTGTGCCTAATCCGAATACGACCATATACAAACTTCCTTCTAAAAAATGAGAACTTGCCAAGGCTCCGAGAACGGCCATGTAAACAAGTCCGCATGGAAGAAATCCGTTTAAGAAACCTAAAGTAAAAAAGGTATTGTTGTCTTTCTTTTTAAGCTCTGCTCCTAGTTTGTTTTTAACCGTGAAGATCAGCTTTGTCAATCTTTGGGAAACTCCAAATTGATGAACCATTTTCGGAAATAAAATAATAGCAATCATTAACACTCCAGAAATAATGGAAATGTATTGCTGAAATCCAAGCAGATTGAAAGTTTTTCCGAGGGTGCCAAATAGCAATCCAATGATGGCATAGGTGAATATTCTCCCCAAATGGTAGCTGGCCACTTGAAAAAACTGTTTGGTCTTATTTTGCCGTTCTACTGGAAGCATCAAGGCGATTGGCCCACACATACCCACGCAGTGCAGACTTCCCACCAAACCAAAAAGTAACGCAGTTAACAACATTAGTAAGTAATTTCTTTGGAGTATTTATAGGCCTTTTCATTGTAATTCCAGGAAACCTGAATGTTCCAACGACCATCTAACAAGCGGTTATCAGGCACGAAAAAAAAAGGTTTAGAAATCGAAATTGGCATTTCAAAATCTAAATGCTCATTAGATGGTCTGTATAGGAACACTTTTCCTGTAATACTTTTATAGTCTAGATCTTTTGGAAATTCAATTTGAATACCCTCTTCGACCCGCTTAATTACCAATAATTTATTGTCATTGACACTGTTCTGAGCGGCATCAATATCCTGCTGATAGTTTAATTCTTTTTCGTAGTATTTGTTTGTAACCAAATCATGATCAAATTTATTCTCCGTCATCATTCGAACAACAAAAAACATGATAAAGGCAATGAATGCCACAATGGTTATTACGATTCCAGTTCCCCAATTTATCTTCATAACTTCTTATCTATACGTTCTTGGACCTAAAAAATTTGTTGACGCAGTTTCAATCAATTCACCATTGCTGTACACGCCAATTTTTACTTT